>NZ_AUTI01000427.1:3728-50203 GCF_000497995.1 Pseudoalteromonas sp. TB25 | reverse complement strand
GCGCCGCCATAGCTGTTTTTATATTGTTATCGCCATTTTCATAGCCAAGCGCTACGTCAGCCCAAATTGCTGCATCAACAATAGCTTGTTTAGATAAGCTAAGTGGGCGACCGCTGCTTTCTTCATCGCCAGTCAGCAATACTTTTATGCTTACATTTTCGAGTAAATTAAGGGCTTGTAAGCTTTTAAGTGCGGTAATTATTATCGTGTTACCGCCTTTCATATCGGCAACGCCTGGGCCACTGGCTGTATCGGCATCAAGTTGTTTGTAGGTAGTAAAGTTATCGTTTTTGGCAAATACCGTATCTAGATGGCCGATCATCAGTATTTTTATTGCATCGGGGTTTTTACTCTCATGGGCTGCTAATACATGACCTGCGCGGTTAAACGCACTGCCATCCAGCCATTCTACTTTAAAACCTATGGCTTTAAGCTGCTCGCTTGTCAGCGCACCTACTTTTTTTACACCTTCAATATTAAGCGAACCGCTATTAATATTTACGGCTTGCTCTATTTCTTTAAGTGCTTGGGGAATGTTTTTATCGACCTGTTTTACTATTTCACGCTCGTTTTTATCAAGCGCCGCATGGCTTGTAAGCGGTAAGGTACTAGCAAGTGTGAGGATAAGTGCATGGCTAAATTTTAAAAATGACATAACAGCATAATAAGTGAGAAATAAGAGTATTTAATATGAAGTAAAAATACACAGGATTCAATAGAAGGTGATTGTGATTTTTAACTAATTTTATAAGCAATAACGAGTTACAAGTTTAAGAGTTTTGGGGTGTACGCGTTGTTGGTTTAAACACAGATATTTAAAATATAACCTTTTAACTAACAACCAAGCTGTATAAATAAACAACGATTTGTCTGGTATTACTGATCTCCACCATTTTGGGGTTTTGCTGCATTTAGAAAAGGTAAGGCGAAGCTAACTAACTGTTTACAGTTGTTTATTTTATAGCTAGGATAAAATCATTGTAATATAAAGACATTTGTCGGTTTGTAAAACGACAAATGTCGTAGACTAAATTGTCAGGTGTAAACGGATATCATCAAGTATATGGATATTTTCAAAGGTATAGATTTCAATGATTCGTTTGTTCTCGGTTGGAGTTCAAATACAACTGAAATCACATTCAAAATTGAGGCTAGCATTTGGCCTGATTCACCTCATTATCTAAATCCAAAACCTGATGAATATACTTGCTACCGTAAATGTGAAATTCAATTTACGGGTTTTACTTCATATTCAGGGCTTGTTGAACAAAGTAGTGTTAAACCAAACAATGATATAGATGGTTCATTTGATTATGGCAATATAGACTCGTTAATTGAAACAAATCAGGGCTTTAAGGTTGTAGGTGAGTTTGGTAACTTAGAAATTATAAACGGCAAAGTTCAGTTAAAAATTTACACATAACAAGAGAATGAATAGTGATTCACTTTAGTTTGTCATTTTTAGTTGCAAACGACGCAATAAAACGGCCAAACTAGCTCACACATTATTCAGGCGTTGAGGCTGTAGAATTACTATTTTTCAAGAAAAACAGCCTCGTTTATGGGCTCCAAATGTATTACCTAATGCTTTAAAAACGCTTATAGTTAATTGCAGGAGCTAGTTTTTTAATTGAATTTGGCTGTTGGAGTTATTCTACAGTCTAGTTATAGGTTCAAGATGACTTCACACAGAGATTTAAATCCCACACATGAAATTGCTGTTCTAGATTCATATAAGAATCTCCTTTCATCACAAGGTAAAGTACTTGAATTAATTAACAGACCAGATCCGCCTGATGCAATTGTAAAGATTGATGGCGTAGATACTTGGATAGAAATAACAGATGCACATTTTAGCCAAGAGACTGCAATCAGCATAACTTCTCATGCCGCAGATGATAAAGTTCACATATCGTCAAAAGGCGATTTAGTTGGAGATTTTGATTCAATTACTAATGGAAGAGTTGAGTCAGCAATTAAAGCTAAGTTACAGAAGAAAACAATGCAAAGCATTGCTACATTAAATAAACCAGGGATATTACTTGTTGGGTTATATGGGCCATTCTTTGACATACTTCAGGTTGAAAGTAATTTTTCTGATGAATTTAAAGCTGAGTTAAAGACCCAGAATATTTTTAGTTCTATTTATGTTTATCAAACCTGTAACCAAAACACTCATGCGTGCCATAAAATCAAATGAAGCAATACTCTGTCGTAAAAGTGATATCTCTTAATAAAAAATTTATCCATTCAGAAAAAAGCTTTGGCTCTAGAGTTCCTCAGGTCGGTGATATTGGAACAATAGTTGAAGTTTATGATGGAGCCTTTGATATTGAATGTAGCGATGAAAATGGTGTTACCATTTGGCTTGAAGTATTTGAACCTAGTGATGGAGGTTTAGAGTTACTGTATATATAACAAGCTTTTATTAATGCTGAATATTTTCCCTTCATTCTATCTAGCCGGTATTTAGAATTAACAACCATCAGGTTTAATACCATTAGCATTAAACCTGACAGCTCAAACTCAACCAATCAACGTTAATTAGTCGGCATTAAATAAATCTCACGTACGCTGTTGCGCTGGTTTGCTTCAATGGCAAAGAGTACGGCGTCGGCTACATCTTGTGGGTCGAGTTTGTCGGGTTTAGCTTCATCAAAAAATGGGGTGTTTACCATGCCTGGTGCTATGGTTGTGCAGCGGCCATTCCATTCGCTCATTTCCTCAGCTAAGTTTTGTCCAAAGCCATAAGCAAACCATTTAGTTGCACCGTAAATAGAGCCACCAATTGGCTTACGGCCAGCGGCAGAGCTGGTTAATATAAAGTGACCTTTATTTTGGCGTAAATGCGGCAGTGTTAGTTTTGCAGTCCATAGCAGCGCTTTAATGTTTATGTCGATCATGGTTGACCACTCATCTGGGTCACCTTTTTCGGTGCCAGCGGTTGAAACACCCATGCCTGCGTTAGCAAAGGCTACATCCAATCGGCCAAACTTTTCAATGCCTTTTGTTACTACGTTTTCAAGTGCGGTAAAGTCTGTGGCATCTGCAGCTACGCTAAGTGCGTTATTTGAGCCTAATGATTCAACTAATTTAGTTAATTTGTCTTCGCTTCTGGCGGTTAAAATGACTTTGTGGCCATTGTTAACCAGCGTTTTTGCGGTTGCTTCGCCAATACCGCTTGAAGCACCTGTAATGAGGACTATTTTTTCTTTCGCCATGATTATTTCTCCTATGTTTACATATTCAAAATTATGAGAATAGTTTTACTAATGAGTGGGTCTTAAATGTATTTCTCTGATGTTATTACGCTGATTTGCCTCAATGGCAAATAGCACAGCATCGGCAACATCTTGCGGGTATAACTTGTCAGGTCTTGCTTCATCAGTAAAAGGGGTATTTACAGCGCCAGGGGTGATGGTTGTACAACGCCCATCCCATTCACTAATTTCTTGTGCTAGGTTTTGAGAAAAACCATAAGTAAACCATTTGCTTGCACCGTATATAGAGCCTTTAACAGCTCTGCGACCAGTTGCTGAGCTAGTAATAATAAAGTGTCCTTTGCTTTGGCGTAAATGCGGCATTGTTAGTTTTGCAGTCCACAGTAGGGCTTTAATGTTTATGTCGATCATGGTTGACCACTCATTGGGGTCGCCTTCTTCAACCCCTAAAGTGTCTAGCCCTTTACCTGCATTAGCAAAGGCAACATCTAAACGACCAAATTTTTCAATGCCTTTAGCAACTACGTTTTCAAGCGCGGTAAAGTCGGTTGCATCTGCGGCTACGCTAATGGCGTTATCTGAGCCCAATGACTCTACTAATTCAGTTAATTTATCTTCGCGTCTAGCGGTAAGTATTACTTTATGACCATTGTTAACCAGCATTTTTGCGGTTGCTTCGCCAATACCACTTGAAGCGCCGGTTATGAGTACTATTTTCTCTTTTCCCATAGATAACCTCTTTTGTGAACATTGTAAGCTTAAAATAACCATACCAATAAACGATTAACCTATATTGAATAGGCGCTATAAATTAGCCGTAAATAGGTGGGCTCTACGTATCAAAAACCATAGTTTTAACGGTATTTTTAAAGTTGAAATAAGTGATTAAAAAAGATAGGTTTAAATTTTTTATTCTATATACTCGCGCCACTTCTTTTGAAGTCGGTTTTATTAGATTTAACCATTATTTTGCTGAGTGTCAGCAATATTTATCGGAACAAACATGAAAGATAAACTTTTAGCGTTTTGGCAAAGCCATTCAGAAACAATCATCACTTTAGGGTACAAAGTGATTTTAGCGTTGGTGATTTTAGTTGCGAGTGCCTTAATTGCACGCTCGGTTAAAAAAGCGATTAAAAACTCTAAATCGCCATTAAAAAGAGTAGATAGTACGCTACTCCCGCTTTTATCGAGTATTGCTGGTTATTTAGTTTATATAATTGGCGGGCTATTTATTTTAGATATTTTTGGCGTTAATACGGCAAGCTTAATTGCGCTAATGGGCGCTGCGGGTTTAGCGATTGGTTTAGCCCTTAAAAATACGCTGAGCAATATTGCTGCGGGTATTATGCTGCTAATACTCAGACCTTTTAAAATAGGCGACTTTGTTGATGCCAGTGGCACACTTGGTACTGTGAGTGAAATAAACCTATTTACCACTATTTTTAAAACCACCGACGGTCTTTATATAGCATCACCTAACGGCAAAGTGTGGGGTGGTAATATTAAAAACTTTACCCGTAATGGCAAAAGACGAATGGACATAGTGGTGGGTATTTCGTATGCCGACTCTATTGATGTTGGCTTAAATGTACTCAAAGAATTAGCTGCATCAGAGAGCCGATTACTCGCAGAGCCTGCACCTAAAGTAATGGTGACATCAATAGGCGAAAGCGCAGTAAACATTCAATTACGTGCGTGGGCTGTTAATGGTGATTATTGGCAAACTGTGTGGGATTTAAATAAACGTGTTAAAGAAGCTATTGAAGGCGCAGGGCTGAGTATTCCGTTTCCGCAGCGTACGCTGCATATATCTGAGTCTATGGCATCGGCCATAACTGTTAACAAAGATGCTTAAGTATGTATTAACATAAACATAAATAAAAATAGCGAGCCTTGGCTCGCTATTTTTGTATTAGCCTTTGTGTAGGCTGAGGTATTAACCTTCTAATTGAAAGTCGTACACTGAGCCTAAATTAAGTAGTTGTGTAAGCTCATCAAGTGCTTGGTAGCTTTCGGTGAGTAGGGCTAAATCTGCAAAGTCACTTGCGCCTAATTTGTCGCGGTAGTTACGTTTTGCCCAGTCACACAGTTGTGTGTATTTAGTATCAGTTAAAATAACCTCAGGGTTTACTGCAGCAAGTTCTTGCTCGTTAAGGGCTACACGTAAACGCAAGCAAGCTGGGCCGCCACCATTTTGCATACTTTGGCGTAAATCAAAAAACTGCACTTGGTTTACTGGGTTATCAGCCATAATCATTTCTTCAATGTAGGCGTTAACCGCGCTGTTGCGTTTACACTCTTGTGGTGCCACTAACAGCATTGAACCATCTTCAAGGCTCACTAACTGGCTATTAAATAAGTAACTACTTACAGCATCGGAAATACTTACTTTGTCGGTAGGTACTTCAATAATGTAAAATTCTTTATTGCCTACATACGCTTCGCGAATATCTTGCAGTGCCAGTGCTTGGTTTAAAAATGCTTGCTGGTGGCACAGTAATACGTTGGCGTTACCTACTGCAATTACATCGTTATGAAACACGCCTTGATCTATTACGTCTGGATTTTGCTGTAGTAAAATTTGGCTTGAATCTTTTAAGTTATGTAAACGGCAAATTGCTTCTGAGGCTTCGAGTGTTTGCCTTGCAGGAAATTTAGCTGGTTTTGGTAATTGGCTGTTAAACGCGCTGGCACCAAATACAAACATTTCAAGGCCTTGCTCGCCGTGGCTGTCACAAAAACGAGTATGGTTTGCTGCACCTTCGTCGCCAAAAAAGCCTTGGTCTGGTAAATGGGTATGGTGCGCAAAGTATTTGTCGTTATTAAACATCGCTTTTAATAAGCGCGTAGTGGTTGCAGGCTCTAATGAACGATGAAACTTATTATTTAAATTAGCTGAAGTAAAATGTACTTTGCCGTCGGTTGTATCAGGAGATGGCGATACCGTAGCGGCATTGGCTGTCCACATTGCTGACGCTGAATAACACGCGCGTAATAAAATAGGATCTGCTTTAAATGCTTTGTGAATTACTTGTGCATCATTACCGGTAAAGCCTAAGCGGCGCAGTACGTTTAAGTCGGGGCGCGCATGAGGGGCAAATACACCTTGAGTTAGGCCTTTGTCGTGCATGGCTTTCATCTTTTCAAGGCCTTGAAGCACAGCCTCTTGAGGATTTGAAAAGCTTGCTGCGTTATTTAACGAGGCAACATTACCATACGATAAACCAGCGTAGTTGTGAGTAGGACCAACTAAGCCATCAAAATTAACTTCCAAAGCGTGCATACACGTTCCAACTAAAAATTTTCAATAGGATGCAACAATACAACGCAATAGGGCTGCTTGCAAAGTTATAAACGCAGTGTTTTTACTAATTTTTTCGATGTTTTTAAATGTGGAGTTTATTACAAGGGGGTTGTTTTTATATTGAACGATTAATTTGAAGTTTAATTAAAATGTACACATAAATTTCATAGTGTGCAAAAGCTTAGCCTAAAGTAGGTTTTTACATTTAAGCTTTATGCCAAGCCTTTACACAATACGATGTTACTTAACATAAACGCGCTCTTTGTCAGCGGTGGTATGGGTATTTGTTGGATCATTAACTTGCCAAACGCTAATATCTAAACGCCATAAAAGGTAAAGGGTATGGTATAAGTTGAACATGGTTTTTCCTTGGTATTTTCACTGAACACATCAGTTTATTGGAAGAAGTATGCCAACATTAACTTGAATATTTTATGAATATAAATCAGGTATTTAGTATTTAAGTGTAAATACGTACTAAAGGATTAGCACCAAAGCGGTGAAGTATTTTTAAAATATGCACCAGTGTGGTGTGTTTTTAACAAAAAGCCCTGCAACTATTAGGTCACTTAAATGTGCAAGGCTTTTTAAAAAATACAGTCACTCAAAAAGCAAATTAGCGGCCTACTTTTCCTTTTACTAAAGGCTCGAACGACATTACTTTAAACTTACCGTGGCTTTGATTTTTGCCATTATTAAGTACAGGCGAATTATGTAAGTCGTCAACGGTAAAGTATATTTTATGATCGGGTCCGTAGCTAAAGCCATCAGGCCAGCTCAAACGTTCGTCTTTAAATAATACTTCGTAGTCGCCAGTGGGTTTAACTACGCCAATTGCGCCATTGGTTATGTCGGTTNCCGCCGCCATCAACAATAATACCATCTGAAATTGGCTTAGTGCCGTAACGCGTAACTTTGTCTTCAAGCGCTTTACCCGAAAGGCTCTCGTTATTTATATCGCTGGTGGCAATGCGGTAAACCGACGTACCCGACATTGAGCCAAAGTAAAGCCAGTCTTCGTTAGGGTCAAGCGTAATAGGGTTAACACCTAAGCGGGCTGGTTGTCCGCCAAGGCTCATTATGCGCCCATCAATAACCATATCGATATTTTCGGCGGTGGTGTAATGGCTATTTTGTAACACTCTGCGTGCGACACCTGTTTTAAGGTTTACCGTAATAATAGCGGCTTGGCTGCCTTGGGCTGTGTCGGCAATGTATACAACGCCATGTTTATTATCGATGACTAAATCGTTTAAAAACGAGGTGTCGGTAATGGTTGGTTTAGCCAGATAAATGATTTTATGTAGTTGCTCTTTGTTTGTATCCCAACCTACTAAGCGCCCAGCGTGATCGGGCCCTGAAGTGTCGAGCATCCATAATACACCATCGCTTGATACGTTTATGCCAAGTACGTCGTAAAAACCTTTACCGTTATTGTACGCGTATGCCCACTCTTCATTAGGATAGGGCTTAGTTGTACCATCGCTTAAAAGCTCCATAATTTTTTGCTTTTGGCCAAAAAAGCCATGCACAGATAAAAACTTTCTGCCCGATGGGGTAATAGCAATGTTGCCCGGAGGGTGCTGCGCATCAAATGTGGCTACTGTTTTTAAATCAGCATTTTGATTATCGGTATTAGCAGATACGGCGTTGCTACCTAAAAGAGCCGTGCTACACGCCGCTGCTAATAGTAGTTTTTTAATATGAGTCATTTTTAAAACCTTTTAAAATACGTTTATTGTTTAAAAATTAAGAGCCTAATCGGCTAAGTCGTTTACTACTAAATCGAGCAGCTGCATCAACTGTTTCGCTTGTGTTGCATCTACACTATCAAATTTACATAAAATATTTTTAGGAATATCGGCTGCTTTTAACTTAAGTGATTGGCCATGCTTGGTTAGCTGAACTAGGCGTTTGCGTTTGTCGTGCTCATCTTTAATAACAGCCAGTAATGATTTGTCGCTCATTTTTTTGAGTATTTGGGTCATTGCACCGCCATCTATCGCGGTTTTATCTATTAGCTCTGCAATTGTTATTTCGTCTTGCTCCCACAGCGCCATCATTACTACGTATTGCGGATAAGTTAAATTTAGCTCGTTTAAAGGCTCGCGATACGCACGCGCAATGCTGTTAGATGCCATATATAACCGATGACATAACTGATTTTTTAACTTTAATTGCTCAAACGGCATAACGTTATCCTTTATTTCGATACATGGCATTTTAATTTGCATGCAAAGTATTTGCAATCTCTAATTACTTGTTCTATTATTTTGCATACAAACTAAATTAATTACTAAACTTTGGAGTTCATTATGAATGTATTACAAAACGTAGCTTATACAGCAAAAGCAACTGCAACTGGCGGCCGCGAAGGCGTAGCTAAATCTGATGATGGTCGTTTAGATGTAAATTTATCAACACCTAAAGGTTTAGGCGGAGACGACGGTCAAGGTACTAACCCTGAGCAATTATTTGCCGCAGGTTATGCCGCGTGTTTTATTGGCGCACTAAAATTTGTAGCAGGTAGCGAAAAAATAGATTTACCAAGCGACACACATATTGACTCACAAGTATCTATTGGCGCGATTGAAGGCGGTTTTGGTATTGCAGTAAAACTTGCTGTATCACTAGGTGATATGGATAAAGCTGCAGCGCAGGAGCTTGTAGATAAAGCGCACCAAGTATGTCCATATTCAAACGCAACACGTGGCAATATTGAAGTAGAGCTTTCAGTTATTTAATTAATTGCTAAGTTAACTAATACTGTAATAGCCCAGTGGTTTTGCCACTGGGCTTTTTTGTGCGTGGAGTTTAATAAAAATGAGTCGTTAAATAAACATACAAAAAATCATATATTCACTATTCCATATATTCTGTTTTTGTTTTATTGTATGTGCAATAAAACTGCGAGGACAATATGGAACAATTCAACCCACTTCAATTTTATAAATGCCTAGCGGACGATACGCGTTTAAAAGCAATGCTGCTCATTAGCCATCAAGAAGAGCTATGTGTATGCGAACTGGTTACTGCACTTGAGCTAAGCCAGCCTAAAGTGTCTCGCCATTTAGCGCAGTTAAGACAATGCGGATTGTTGAGCGACCGTAAACAAAATCAATGGGTTTATTACAGTATTAATAAAGCCCTACCAGAGTGGGCTAAAAATGTATTAACGCAAACGCTTACTGCTAACCCTTCATTTTATGAAAACGATTTAACGCGCTTAAATGTTATGGGTAATCGCCCTGAACGTATTACTAGCTGCTGTAACTAACTTATTAAAGGTATTTAATTATGACTATTAAAGTAGGTATTAACGGTTTTGGCCGTATGGGACGTTTAACTCTGCGTGCAGCAGTTGATTGGCCAGAAATAGAGTTTATTAAAGTAAATGATGTAGCGGGCGATGCTAAAACACACGCACATTTAATTGAGTTTGACTCAGTACACGGGCGCTTAGCACAACAGGTTTCTAGTGATGATAATAGCTTTAGTGTGGGTAAGCATACGATTGCAGTTACCAACAACAAAGCCATAAACGAAACTGATTGGTCTGATTGCGATGTAGTAATAGAAGCCAGCGGTAAAATGAAAACCACAGAGCTGTTAAATCAATATTTAGCACAAGGCGTTAAGCGTGTTGTGGTAACCGCACCTGTAAAAGAAGACGGTATTTTAAATGTAGTAATGGGTGTAAACGATGATCTTTATAACCCAAGTGAGCATAAAATTGTTACAGCGGCTTCGTGTACTACTAACTGTTTAGCGCCAATTGTAAAAGTACTGCAAGAAAAAGTGGGCATTAAGCACGGCTCAATGACTACTATTCACGACATTACCAATACCCAAACTATTATTGATGCCCCTCATAAAGATTTACGCCGTGCGCGTTCGTGCGGTACAAGTTTAATTCCTACTACAACCGGTAGTGCAACGGCTATTACGCATATTTTTCCTGAGCTTAAAGGTAAATTAAACGGCCATGCCGTGCGTGTACCTCTTACTAACGCATCAATTACCGATTGTGTTTTTGAGCTTGAGCGAGGTGTTACACAAGACGAAGTAAACACGTGGTTTAAAGACGCTGCAAATAACGAGCTACAAGGTATTTTAGGCTACGAAGAAAAGCCGCTTGTATCTATAGATTACAAAACAGATCCGCGCAGCTGCACTATTGATGCGCTTTCAACCATGGTCATTAACAACACTCAACTTAAACTATACGCTTGGTACGATAACGAGTGGGGTTATGCAAACCGTACTGCTGAGCTAATGCTAAAAGTTGCACAAAGTGATTTGGTTTAATCTCGTTTAAAAAGGTTTAACGCTATGTTTGCGCAGTTGGCTAACTTACCGAGCTCTATAAAACAATATTTAATAATTACTAGTAACTATTGGGCATTTACTTTAACTGATGGTGCGCTACGCATGTTGGTGGTGCTGTATTTTCATCAGTTAGGTTATGGTGCATTTGCAATAGCCATGTTGTTTTTGTTTTATGAAATATTTGGTGTGATCACCAATTTAGTAGGTGGTTGGCTTGGCGCGCATTTAGGGTTGAACAAAACCATGAATGTAGGGCTTGGGCTACAACTTGTCGCTTTAGCCATGCTTTGCGTGCCAGGGGATTGGCTAACCGTTGCCTATGTTATGGCAGCGCAAGCACTGAGTGGCATAGCAAAAGACTTAAATAAAATGAGTGCAAAGAGCGCCATTAAGTATTTAGTACCACAAGACGATGCAGGGCAAAGCCAATTATATAAATGGATTGCCATACTTACCGGCTCTAAAAATGCTTTAAAAGGGGTGGGCTTTTTTTTAGGCGGCTTATTACTAACTGTATTTGGTTTTGTGGGGGCATTAATAAGTCTAATTATTTTACTTAGTGTTGCGTGGGTTATTAGTTTAATTTTTTTAAAAGGCGATATTGGTAAAGCTAAAAACAAACCTAAGTTTAAAGAATTATTTTCTAAATCGCGGGCAATTAACTTACTTAGCGCAGCGCGTTTATGCTTGTTTGCGGCGCGCGATGTATGGTTTGTGGTTGCATTGCCGGTTTACTTAGCCGCTCAGTTTAACTGGGATCACTGGTGGGTCAGCGGCTTTATGGCTTCGTGGGTAATTGCTTATGGATTGGTGCAATCGCAAGCACCGCGAATAACTGGGCAAGGAGATTCAACTTCACATTCGGTCAAAAAAGCATATTGGTGGGTTGCTTTATTAAGTGGCGTAACTGGCATTTTAGCGTTGTTGATGCAATTGGATATAGCGGTACATTTTACGCTTGTAATAGGCTTACTTATTTTTGGTGGAGTATTTGCTGTAAATTCATCGCTGCATAGTTACTTAATAGTAAGTTTTGCAAAAAACGATGGAGTGTCACTCGACGTTGGCTTTTATTATATGGCCAATGCGATAGGGCGTTTGCTTGGTACGGTGCTTTCTGGTTGGTTTTTTCAAGTATATGGGCTTAGTGCGTGTTTATGGGTAAGTGTGTGTTTATTAGTTTTAGCCGCAATTACAACAGCACGGTTAGCTAAACTTTAAAAACCCAACGTATTGTATTAAATTCAATTTGTTTAACGATATTCATAGCTTCATTGATTAGATCTACTAAACTGTATCAGTAGTTTTAATTTAAAGGGTGTAATGAATGCGAGAAATATCGTTAGCAAAAAAGTTACTCTGGCTTAGTGTCGGTAGTATATTTATAACTGTACTAGTGCTATCAGGCATTTTGTGGTGGCAGTTATCATCAAGTAATAAGCAGTTAGCGACTAAATCTGAAGAGTACATTACTGTAGAAGTAGAAGAAAAGCTTAATGCTCATGCAGCTGGATACGGAGAAAAAATTGCAGGCTTTATTAATGAAGCTTACCGCATTCCTTATTCATTAGCGGCTTTATTAGGTGACGCAGCAAAAAGCGAAACCCTTAGCCGCGATACGGTAGTAAGTATAAACCGCTCGATGTTAGAGCAAAATACTTTGCTTTCTTCTATATATTCGCAATTTGAGCCTAATGCTTTTGATGGGCAAGATTCGAGCTTTAAACAAGGTTACAAACATTCGGTTAATGGTAATGGCACCTTAGAGGTGTATATTACTCGCGACCAAAACGGCACTATTGAGCAGCAAAAAGTAGCCAACGCTGCCGATAAATATATTACCTCTTTAAATGAATTTGGTATTCGTGAAGCGCATTGGTATTTGTGTGCAAAAGACACGTTTAAGCCTTGTATTATGGAACCGTATTTATACGAAATCCCATCGGGCGATTCAGTAATGCTAACTTCGTTAACTGTGCCTATTTTAAAGTCAGGTCAGTTTATTGGTTTAGCTGGCGTTGATTTAACGCTCCCAACTTTTCAGGGCTTAACCGAAAAGCTGTCGAGCGAGCTTTACAACGGCCAAGCAAAAGTAACACTTTTAAGTGATATAGGTTTAATTGTAGGCAGCAGTCACTATAAATCTAAATTAGGCCGCCCATTTAAAGAAGCGGTTAGTAGCAACACTTACAGTGAGCTGGTTAAATTTAAAGGCCAACATGGTCTCTTTAAAACGCCTAGCGAGTATTTAGTTAACTACCCAATTAATATAAAACTAGCTAACACTCAGTGGTCATTAATCATAGAAGTACCTACAGAACTAGCACTTGCAGGGCCTGAAGCGCTAGAAAAAAACATGCAAGAAACAGCAACATCACTCAGATTTATTATTTTAATAACAGGCTTAGTAATTGCTGTGGTTGCTTTTGTTATTATGAAATTAGTAATAGCAGGTGTAATAGCGCCGCTACAACAAATTCAACAGCGGGTTGATAACCTCGCAAGTTCTGAAGGTGATTTAACACATACATTGCATGTTGATAGTCACGCAGAGCTTATTGCATTAGCTGGTGGGTTTAATCGATTTTTAGCAAAGCTACGTGATTTAATTTCTGAGCTTAAAACGGTGTCTGATCAAACCAAGCAGCAAGGCGAAATAGCACAACACATAGCTATTGATACAAAGCACAATGTGCAATCTCAATTTCAAGAAATTGAAAGTGTGGTAACGGCTATGAACGAAATGAGCGCAACAGCACTTGAAGTCGCCAGAGCATCAGAGCAATCAGCCCAACAAGCCGATGAAATAAATAGCTTGGTAGTGAGCAGTGAGTCGAGCTTATCTTCAGCGATGACGCAAGTTAAAACGATGTCTGAAGAAATTAAAGAAGCTAACCAAGCCGTTGAAAAAGTCGCTTCGCGTAGTAAAGATATTACGCAAATATTAGATGTAATTCGTACTATTTCAGAACAAACAAATTTACTTGCACTTAACGCTGCTATTGAAGCTGCGCGCGCTGGTGAACATGGGCGCGGCTTTGCTGTTGTTGCCGATGAAGTACGTGCACTTGCTTCTAAAACGCGTTCATCAACAGATGACATAAGCCAACTAATTGATAGTTTATTATCTGAAGTAGGTAACGCATCTACCGTTATTGAAAAAGGCGTAGTACGTGCACAAAATGCCGTTGATGAAACATCAGTAGCTTTTGATGCTCTGCACAGTGTTGTTGTTAAAGTTGATGAAATAACCAACCAAATTACACATATTGCCACCGCTGCTGAAGAGCAAAGTTTAGTGACTGAAGAAATAAACCGTAATTTAACGCTTATATCTGATGCCGCATCGCAACTTGCTGACTTATCTACACAAGCAGGGGATAGCAGCGAAGCGCTTAATGCACTTGTTGCCCAGCAAGATAATGAACTTAACAAGCTTAAAACGTAACTTACAAATTAAGCTTTAAGCACAAAAAAAATGGCCAGTTAATACTGGCCATTTTTATTTAGTAGAATAAATGTAACTTGTTGAGAATGCTCGATAACTGCTATTTATAACTTTTTAATCAACATAAACATTTGGTTGATCATTGGCTCAGCAAATTGCCCTACATTAGGACGATTAAAATAACCGCGTAAACCTGTAAATTGCACTTGAAAAAAGCGCGCATATTCAACAGCGGTCAACGTGTTACGTAACTCACCTTTGTTTATTGCTTGGGTAAATAATTGCGTTAAATAGGCTTCAAATTGAGCCGTTAAATCTAAGCTTAGCTCATACAGGTTTGAGTCTTTTTCTGCAAACTCGCTGTTTGCTTTAACTAGCATACAAATAGCGCTTGGACTGCAATCTTTTGTTTTAATTACCACGTTTTCAACAAACGCACGTAATCCACCAAGTACTGTATCGGCACTTGATAAAAACCCTTCTATTTGGGTTTTCATTTGTTCGGTGTAATCTTTCAGCGATTCGCAATATAGACCTTCTTTAGAGCCAAACGCAGAGTAAATACTACCTGGGCGCATATTAACGGCTTCTTGTAAGTCACGCGTTGAGGTTGCATGAAAACCTTTTTGCCAAAATAGCTGACTAGCAACGCGAACTACATTCTCGCGTTCAAATTTAACCTTATTAGCCATATCATTCTCAATCAATTTGAACATTTGCTCAATTTTAACTTGAACAGTCGCTCAAAATCAAATACTATGTGTCTCGAAGTTACTTAAAACTATTAATTATTAGGAGCTAACCATGGCCGAATTTACTTTATACACTCAAGAAAACGCACCAGAAGAAGCAAAACCGTTACTAGCTGATTCAGTAGCAGCATTTGGTATGCTTCCTAACTTACATGCAGTAATGGCTGAAGCACCAACATTACTTAAAGGTTACCAAGTACTGCATGAGTTGTTTCAAAAAACATCATTCAACGCAGAAGAGCTAACAGTAGTATGGCAATCAATTAACGTAGAGCACGACTGTCATTACTGTGTTCCTGCTCACAGTGGCATTGCAGCGGCAATGAAGGTTGATCAAGGTATTGTTGACGCACTTGTTAACAAAACACCACTTGAAAACCCTAAGCTAGAAACTCTTCGTGAAACTACACTTGCAATGACACGTGAACGTGGCGTGATCAGCGATGAGCAAATCGAAAAATTCTTTGCCGCAGGTTACGCTAAGCAACAGCTACTTGAAATTATTGTAGGCTTGTCTCAAAAAGTAATGAGCAACTACACTAATCACCTTGCTGATACACCAGTAGACGCTGCATTTAAAAAATACGTAAAATAAATACGGTTTTATAAATGACAAAAGGCAGCCTAGGCTGCCTTTTTTGTACTTTTAAATCACAGCTATTTAAACTTAACCGTTTTTGTACTGCGTGTATAAATACGTTGTTCGGGCTTTGTCCACTCACCCTTTTTTAAATAAGAGGTCGATACAATAAATTTATCGTCTTTTAGTTCACTCATCGATTTAACCTTTGTAATACCATCTTGGCTACCAGTTACATCTTCATAAGCTACAAATTGAGTGGGGCTGAGGACTTTCATAGTCCCTTTTGTATAAAACCCTGCTGTTGTGAAATAGTAAAATACCAAAGACTCTTTTTTACTGTCGTAAAAAATCATCGACTCGCCGCCATACTCACCTTCATTAATAGAGTGCTTGGTATGTATCGCTTTACCGTTTAAAGCACGCTCCCAACGGCCAACATCTTGTATTTTTTTAGCACCTTCAGGTACTTTAAAGTCAGCCTGCCAAGTTCCTAAATAGGGCTTAAATACGGCAAGTTCTTTATCAAGGTTGGTGGATGTATCGGATGCATAGCTACTAAATGTTAATAAGCATAACACTAAGAATATCGCTTTAAAATATGTCATAATTTGGCTCTTGTTTTTGTAATACCAATGCCAAGTATAGGCGATAATTGATAAAGAAAATATTAATCACATTCTCATTACTTTATTTAGCCGCCATTTGGCAGGCTTACCTACTGCAATACTTACCTGTTTATATACCTATATATGTACCTGGTTATATAAGTGTATTAAGTGCTATCACTTTTTTAATGTACGCGTGGGATAAGCGACAAGCTAAGCGCTCTTCACATAAAAAAGTAAACCGCACGCCAGAGCGCACACTGCAACTACTTGCATTATTTGGAGGATGGCCGGGGGCATTACTTGCTCAACAATTACTTCGTCATAAATCGCAAAAGCGGCGTTTTATAGTGGTGTTGTGGTTATGTATTTTAATAAATGTAGGGGCTGTGGGGAGTTTATTATATTATTTGGGGTAGTTTAAAATTATGCCTTTAATACATGTGAAATGTTTAAAGGCATAATTAAAGTTTAGATACTGGACTAGTTAGCCGCTTCAGTTGCTGCTACTTCATCTAAATTTACTGTTAAAATTGTCTTTTTATCGACTACAACCCACTTGCGGTAAGTTAAGTAACCTGGCTTGCTTACTTCAACGTCGTACTTACCTTCTTTAAGTTCAATGGCATCTTGGTACACAGGCGCAATGTTCATAATGCGTACGCGTGCATCACTAGGGTTAGTGATTACAGTTAATGAAATAGGTGCTACAGCTTCGACAATTTCTTCTTGTACTTGAACTGCTTCTTCTTTTGCAAGTTGCTGCGTTTCATCTACAGACGATGTAGTTGAACAACCACTTAGTATTAGTAATGCCGCTAGTGCGCTTATCTTTTTCATAGGTACTCCATAAACTCATTTAAATAGTGATAATTACGAAAAATCTTGGAGGAGTTTATGCAAAATGATCGCTCAACCCGTCGTCCTTGACCTTCGTTTGTTAAAACAAAACGTTTGTTAGTTTAATATATTTTTAGTTATTTGGTGATGCTCTCGCAATAAATAGCTTTTTAAAGCATTACATTATCAAGAGACTGAGTAATAGCTTCGCTTCTTTCAACTAGTTGCTCTGCTGTACGGTACATCTTTCTTTTCATTAACGTATTTGCCATAGTGATATAACGTCTAGATAATTCTTGTTTTAAAGAAACGAGTAATGAAAAGTCTTTAGGTAATGTTGCAGACTCGGTATTGATTAATTCTTCAAAATCTAATAAATCTCTGTACTCTTCAATCGTCTCTAGTTTTTGTGTGTATCTATCAAATCTAGGACCGTAAAATACGACGGCATCTTCAGTAGGAAAATCAGCTGGTTCACCTAGGTTTACTTTCTTTTGGTAAAGCGTTAAAGCATCTATCGCCGACTCTCTTTTTAGAAGGTCTGCAAAGCCAAGTTCATTTTTTTGATTATTGGTGAAAATAGCTTTACCAACATTAAGTAAAGATTTTTGCGTGATAACATCATCTTCTTCAATCGCTTTATCTAAGGCAAGTTTATAGTTATCAAAATGCACTTCAGACGGGCGATAAACGTAGGTGCTATCGACTACACTTAAATCATTGATTAATTGTGGAATACTATTATTGTCTAGTTCACTATAGCGAGATTGCTCAAGTAACAAATCAATACGAGAAGTAATATCTGAGATTATTGATTGACGCTCTCTTAAAATGCTTTCGAGTTGTACCGATAGCTTTTCTGAATCTGGGTAATACTCCAAGGCTTTACTATAAACATTAATTGTTTCATCAAAGTCTTTAAACTTGTTAGCGCTTGTATTGATTTGATTCGCTCTGTAATCAAAACTTTGTAGAATATTAGCTTGATTAGATCTTAATAATCCCTGTTTTAATACCTCGTATTGAGGTGGAATTTCTGCAAGCTTGTTTAGAATCTCCGGCCCATCCCAAGACATCCATGTTTCTACTTGTTGGTTAATTGCTTTTGCATTATCTAATTTTGCTTCAAGCTGCTTTATATTATTTGTATTTGATAGATAGTACTGACCAGCCAAAAGGGCTAACACAACAGTACTGGCTGCAAGTGCTATTGCCGGTTTAAAGTTACTTTGAAGCTTATCTAAAACAGGCTTTAACGAATCAGTTCTTTTTGCTGCATCTAAAGAAATTGCTTTATTAAGTGTGCCCCATAACCATAAAGGGCAGTTACTAGGACGTTTTGCCGATGTATCTTTAGGGAGTGTGTCTGCTGCAACACGATTATATGGATGTTTGCTACTTAATAACTCTAGGGCAATACACGCATAAGAAAAAACGTCATCTTTAACGGATGCTGCAGCACCTTTTAATTGTTCAGGACTTGCATAGGTTGGCGTATAACCACCTACAGTGCCTAGGCTTGATTCACTATTAACTGCATAGGCATCTTCAATGGTTTTGTGTTTAGCAATACCAAAGTCAAGTACCTTGAGGCTACCATTTGAATCGAAGATTATATTCGATGGCTTTAAATCGTTATGAATGACGCCACGAGAATGGGCATAAATTAAAGCATCGGCAAGTTGATTAAGAATCACGCTCGCTTTTTTGAAAACCATTCCAGAGGGTTTGTTGCGTTTAATTATTTGCTCTAGCGTTTCGCCTTCTACTAATTCCATGGTTACGTAATGTAAACCGTTATCAGAACCTGCAGAATATACTTTTACAATATTTGGATGGGAGAGCTGTTGTGTTTTAGTTGTTTCATCCTTAAGAAGTGAAATAGCTTCTTCAGAATGAGAAAACTCTTCTAATAATACTTTAATCGCTACGAAAACTTCAGGACGACTCGCACTTTCTAAAAATAAATCTCTGGCTCGGTAAATGTAACACATGCCACCTTGGCCAATAAGTTCTTCAACTAAGTAGCGATCGGATACTTTTTTACCAATAAGGTTTAATTTATTTATTGCTTTTGACGTGCGAAGATTTGAGTCAAGCGAAGCTATCTGCGTTTTATCATTAGAACTGTTGACACCGCTCATTATAAATCCTTTTATTGTGTATATTAAAATAATCGCAAAGGTGAGTTTTTTATTTTTATCAATTCTCCCTTTGATAAGCGTTGTATTTTTACAAAAATTAGCCAACTTAGCAATGTTTCTAAAGCAGAACTTTCGTACAAAACTTTAAAAAATTAAGGGCTTTTATATTAATTATTGAAATATCGTTTATTTACTGTTTATTTTTATAAACAGTGTAAGCCTACAGGCATTGTTTTATAACACTTCTAGGGGCTTAAAATGAATAAAATGTAATGCTAATTATTAAATAGCAATTTTTTTAAATGGGAACATACAAAATATCTTTTGTAAGCTTTGAAAGGGCTTTTTTATAGAGGTTTTGTTTAATTTAATTTATTTAAATTTGAGCTTTTGTATGGTTGAGTATATTTTTATATATTAATTTCAATGTTGACAATAGTTTCTCTTCTACTTTATCCTAATGGGAATGTAGATTTATGGGACTAACTTATCAAATGGAACTGATACTAAACATCACTAGTTATCATAGACTCTCTCCAGAAATTGAAGCAACTAAAACAGTAAAAGACTCTCTAATATTTGGCCGTTCAGAAGCATGTGATTGGCATTTTCCTGATCCTGAAAAAATCATTTCTAGTAAGCACGGACGCATAGTTAAAGAGGGCGACTCTTTTTATGTTTACGATACATCTACAAATGGTACTTTTGTAAATTTTGGTGTGGCTCCATTAGGTCAAGGCAATAAACAACGCTTGTCAAATAGTGATACGATCACTGTGGGTGATTTTCAGATAGAGGTAAAATTAGCGACTAATGAAAAAACAGCTGACACCGATTATGGTAATTTAAGCGCTGCAGCTAGTATTAGCAAAGAGCCAGAAAGGTCTTATCAGCATCCTACGGAGCATTTTTCTGAGCCAGAACAGTACTTTAATGAATCAATAATGGATGAGTCTATGCCTGCAGTTTCTATGACTCAGGCCAGTGACCTTAATTCAGCTAACCAAATACCGGAAAACTGGGATGAGCTTGCTCACTTAATGAACCCAGAAGCTGTAACTCAACAAGCACCTGTTGTAAGTAAACCACAACAAAAACCAGCTGTTGAGCAGCAAACTTCAGTTAATACACCAGTACTAGATACGCCTGTAACTAAACCTCAAGCAGTAAAGCCTGCTCCTAAACCAGTAGTGCAAAAAAATCCAACATCGCTTAGTGAAGATACCGCTTTAACTGATGCTTTTTTAAACGGGCTGGGGGTTAAAGCTGAGTTACAAAATTCATTAAACTCACAAGAACTTTGGTTTGAAATGGGCCAAGGGTTAAATCTATTACTGACCGAGTTGATGGAGTCTCTTCGCCAAAGAGCGCTTGTAAAAAACCAATTACGTTTAAACCAAACGATGTTTCAAACTCAACAAAATAACCCAATTAAGTTTTCGGCAGATATTGATGACGTTATTCAGAATTTATTCATCAGAAATAGTGCAAGCTTCCTGTCGTCTCAAGAATCAATCAAAGAAAGCTTTGTTGATACGCGAAGACATGAACATGCTTTATTAGCAGGAGCTGACGGCGTATTAAAAGGGATGTTAGAGCAAGTTTCTCCCCAACATATAAATCAACAAATAAATGATAATTCTAACGTATTAAAAATCATCCCTGGTCAAACAGAGGCTAAGTGCTGGAAGCTATACAAAAATTTATATGATGAGTTATCTCATGATGTAAATAGTAAGGGAGCTATGGCGTTGTCAGATGATTTCTTAAAAGCATACAACGATAGAATTAAAGAATCGTTCTAGAAAGGAAAGTAGATAATGAACAAATTTAAGCTCTTTTTAATGAGTTTCAGTTTACTGTTTTTAGCCATGGGTTGTTCAACTGTTAATAAGTTTGTGCCTCCTTCTACGGATCTAAAAATTAATGTGTCTAAAAATGTAAATCCAGACACGTCAGATAGACCTTCACCGGTAGTAATGAAAATTTTTGAGCTTAGCTCGAGAACAATTTTTGATACTCAGGATTTCTTTAGCCTGTATGAAACACCTGAAAAACTATTAGGCCCGGACTTATTAAAAAAAGATGAATTAGAATTACAGCCAAACTCTGTTCAAAAATATAAAATGAGCTTAAACCGCAATACACGATATGTTGGTGTTGTTGTCGCGTACAGAAATATCGATCAAGCACGATGGAGAGCTGTAATCGAAGTTGACCCAACTGGCTATGACGATATAGATGTAAATGTTGAAGCAATTGCTACATACATGAGAGAGCAGTAAAAAAGGATTTGTACAATGAGTGATAACACTCGTGTTGCTTGGACCGAAGGAATGTTCTTAAGGCCGCAACACTTTCAGCAGTCAGATAAGCATTTTTCGCATTTAATTAAGCAAATTTGTAATGGGAATTTAGCAGATCCTTGGGGCATACTTGATATAAGTATCGATACTCAGCTATTAAGCTCAGGCCAATTTGCTATTGAGTCATTGTCAGCTATTACCCCTGATTTGCTACCTATCGATATGCCTCAATCTACCTCTTTGCCTGAGCCTTTAGTGGTGGGCAAAGATGTTTATGATGAAATAATTTATTTAGCGGTTCCTGCACTAAAAGCCAGTGGTATTAATATTTCATCTTTAGATGAGGATATTGTTACGCGTTATAAACTAAACGACTTATCTGTAAGTGATGACTCTTTAGGTGCACAAGCTCAAGAAATTATTCAAGTAGCTAAGGTATTTAGTAAGCTAGTATTGTCATCAGACGACCATGCAGGCTATATATTATTGCCACTTGCACGCATTGTTGAAGTTAGCAGTGAAGGTCAAATTAAGCTCGATCCAAAGTATATACCAGCATCGTTAAAAGTCGGTCAGTGTAAGCCATTACTTGGTTTAGTGAGAGAGATTGGCTCAATGATCAAGCAGCGCTCAGAGAGTATTGCTGTTAGATTGTGCCAAGGTTATGCGGGAAGTACCTCTGTAGCTGATTTTATTATGCTGCAAACATTAAACAAGTATGACGCTGTTTTTGAAAACTTATTATCAGTTAATAATCTTCATCCAAGCGTTCTTTATACTCGTCTAATAGAGCTTGCTGGTGAGTTATCTACTTTTAGTACCGTAAACAAAAGAGTGCCTAAATTACCTAAGTACGATCATAAAAACTTAGGCCCGGTATTTAGTGAAGTAATAAACTTTTTATACCAATCTTTAAGTCATGTAATTGAGCAAACTGCTACGGAAATAAAGTTAGAGCAAAGCAAGTTTGGTATTTCTTTTGGTGCGCTCAAAGACAAATCAGTACTTAGCTCAGGTCAATTTGTATTGGCTATTAAAGCCAGTGTTCCTCACGAGGAGCTTCGTAAGATATTACCTTCTCAAATTAAAATTGGTAGTGTTGAGACAATCCGAGATTTAGTAAATAATCAAATCCCAGGTATTACAATCAGTAACTTACCAACGGCACCGCGTCAAATTCCTTACCATGCAGGTTTTCATTATTTTGAATTAAATAAACATGGCGAGCATTGGGCAAAACTTCATTCAAGTGGTGGTATTGCTATTCACTTGTCAGGAAATTACCCCGAGTTACAACTAAGCCTGTGGGCAATAAGAACTTAACTTTTAAAAGGAAGAGTTTCAATGGACGAAACCATTATAAAACCACGTCCTGGTCGATTAGGGCGTGATGCCTCAAATAATCCTCAAGTAGATAATGATCCAGACAAAACAGTCATGTCTGTTGAGCCTGTTGCAAGTAGTATTCCTAGTAATGCAAAGGTTTCTATATTTAGAAACCCATTAATGGAAGCCGCAACAGACTGTTTCTCTTTGGTTATTTCAATTAGAAAATCAGTTGAGATGACTAACTTAGCTGCGTTAAAGCATCGATGTGTAGAGGCTATCAAACGTTTTGAAGTCGAACTACGTAATCAAAATTTATCAAAAGATGTAATCAAAAACTCTCGTTATTGTTTATGTGCAATTTTAGATGAATCAGTTTTAAACTCTAAATGGAGTTCTATGGAATGGGCTGACGAAAGCTTGCTTTCGACATTTCATAAAGAAACTTTTGGCGGTGAGTACTTTTATACTTTACTTGATAATGCATTGGCCCAGCCTGAGCAACACAAAGCCTTTTTAGAGCTGCAATACCACTGTTTAAATTTAGGTTTTAAAGGTAAGTACAGACTAGATACTGTGGGTGACAATAAAGTAGAAGAATACCGCTCACAAATGTATCACTTATTAAATCAATTAGATGGGCCAATCAATAATAAGCTTTCTCCTAACTGGAAACAAAGAGTAGCCGCTGGCGTAGAATTAAGAAATCAGGTGCCATTATGGGTTATTTTTTCTGTTTTAGGCTTACTTTTACTTACCGTTTATTTATTTATAAATATGAAGCTAAATGATGATGTTATGGCTGTTAGTGACAAGCTTGCAATCATTCATCCTGTAGCTGAAGACCAAGCAGTAGATAAAAAAGATCAGCAGTTACTTGTACTAGAGCAGCTATTACAAACTGAGATTCAAATGGGGATTGTGACGATAAAGAAAAATATCGATAGGATCAGAATCTCAATTAATAGTGAGAGCCTTTTTAATCAAGGTGACTCTAAATTGTTACCTTCATTTCAGCCTATTTTAGAAAAACTAGCGTTAAGCCTTGAAGGAACCAAAGGACGTATTTTAATAACCGGCCATACAGATGACACACCAATTAGAACTGATAAGTACCCTTCTAATTGGCACCTTTCTTTAGCGCGCGCAACGCAAGTTGCAAACTCTATGGCTAAAAGTACAAACCTCAGTGGGCGTTTATGGCCCGAAGGTAAGGGCGCAGCAGAGCCTATTGCCAGTAATTCAGATTCAGCTTCTCGGTCATTAAACCGACGAATTGAAATCGATTTATTATTTTAAGAGGCTGAAATGAGTTTTTCACAAAAAATAAAAAAAGTGACCTACGCACTTACATCTCGTACGGCAATGCTAATTATCGGCTTTTTAGCTTTATCATTATTAATTTGGTTTGGCGGCCCATTAATCGCGATAGCTGACTATGTACCACTACAAAGTATTGCAGCAAGACTGTTTACTATTATATTGGTTTTATTGGTTTTCTCTGTGTCTAAAATTTATCGTCTTGTGCAACAAAGCAAACGAGACGAAAAAATGGCTGATGAGTTAATTGATAGTAATAACGATACAAATAGCTCTGAAGTAAATGAAGAAATTACTACGCTTAAAACGCGAATGAACGAAGCTATCGATCATTTAAAAGACGTAAAGCTGTTCAAAGGTAAAAATATTTACCAGTTGCCATGGTACATAATGATAGGCCCACCAGGGGCTGGTAAAACTACCGTTATTCATAACTCAGGACTTGATTACCCGCTAAAAGACAAGCTAGGTGTTGACTTGGTTCATGGTGTTGGCGGTACTCGTAATTGTGATTGGTGGTTTACCAATAAAGCAGTTTTAATTGATACAGCTGGGCGCTACACAACGCAAAGCAGCCATGCAAAGCATGATTCACGTGCATGGGAAGGCTTTTTAGGATTACTTCGTAAGTACCGTCCACTTAGGCCTATTAATGGTGTAATGATCAGTATGGGTATTTCTGAGCTTATGAGCCAGACCAAAACTGAGAGAAACCTACATGCTCGCGCTATTAAACAGCGCTTACAAGAACTGCAAAGCCAATTAGGTATGACCTTTCCTGTTTACGTTATTTTTTCTAAAGTTGATTTAATTGAAGGTTTTAGAGAGTTTTTTGGCGAACTAACAGAAGAAGAGTGTGAGCAGGTTTGGGGCGTAACCTTTGAACTTGATTTAGATAAAGACACGCAAGTAGATGCTTTCAACAAAGAATTTCACTCATTAATTTCTAAATTAACTGAAATGTTAAATCGTAGATTAATTAATGAAAGAAACGAAGAAATTCGCGCTAAGATATTTGAATTCCCTAGGCAGCTTCGTGTTTTACAAGGTGTAGGAGATGCTTTTTTAAAAGAAATATTCACTCCTAATGCATACGAAGAACTACCAATGTTTCGTGGTGTTTACCTCACAAGTGCAACGCAAGAAGGTACGCCATCTAGTTTTTTAAACGAAGCAAACGCAGGCGAATCTGGATACATTAACCAATCTAAAAGCTTTTTTATAAAGAATGTATTAGAAGGTGTAATTTTTCCAGAGCAAAACTTAGCAAGTACTAACAAACATCATGACAAGCAAAATAAATGGCTTCGTGTTGGTAGCATAACGCTTGCATGCATAGCTTTACTTGGTTTTTCAACATCGTGGTACTTTAGTTTTGCTTGGAATAGTAACTTAATTTCAGAGACTGAAGATGCGATTGCAACGTACCAAGAACTTGATACAGCCTCATTTGACCGTAATAACTTACTAGTACTAAACGATAGATTAAAGGCTCTTAGAAACTTACCTGCAAGCAACCCTGAACTTGTTAATACACAAGAGTCTAAATCAATTGGGTTTGATAAACTAAATGAAATAAAAATGGCTTCTACACAAGCCTACGACCGTTCATTACAAACGTATTTAGAACCGTTTATTGCAAGTACCTTAATTAAAGAAATGGAAGCTCATCCTGAGCACTTAAGTTATTTATACGAAACACTTAAGTGTTACCTCATGTTGTTTCAGCCTGAATACTTTGAAAGTGAAGATATAACGGTTTGGTTTAACGCTTATTTAGAGCGTAACTTACCAGGCGATAAAAATATGCAAACCAGAGTAGAGCTGATGGAGCATGTAGCTACATTACTTGAAAACGGTGTTAGCCAAATTGAAATTGATAATCAAGCAGTACGTGTTGCGCGAGCTGAGCTAACTAAGCTACCAATTGCTGAGCGAGCATATCAACGATTACAAGCCGACTTCCTAGATAGCAGTATTCCGCCATTTAGGCTTACAGACATTATTAGTTTTGAAAGTGCGCAAAAATTTACTTTTAGAAATGACGGTGAGCTTACGCGAAGTATCCCTGGCTTATATACATTTAATGGTTTTCACGGCATTTTTAATGTTGAGAAAAGTAAAATGCTTGGCAATTTAATGGCAAGTAGCTGGGTGTATGGTGAAGAGGCAACGGGCACTTACGATATTTCTAAAGATGAGATTGAGAAGAAGCTAGAGCAGCGATACTTTCAAGATTATATTTATTATTGGCAATCATTTATTGATGATCTGAGCCTGAATCAATATAGCTCTCCGGCTGAGGGAGTTAATATTACTGATGCCTTAGCAGGCTCTGAAGCGCCTATTAAAAATATTATCACTGCAGTACAAAAAAATGTGCAGCTAACTAAATTACCAGTATCTGATAACCAAAAGGCTGCAGGTAAAGTTGCAGCAAATGCTGCTGAAATAGCTATGCAAACCAAAGCTAATCGTATCAAGCGATTTTTACCTGACGAAGCCCCTAAATTTGATATTAAATTACCGGGTCACCAAGTTGAAGAAGCCTTTGAAGATGTAATAAAAATTGATGCTCAACAATTAGATAATATTCAGAAAAATCTAAGAGAGTTAAACGTTTACTTAACCAAACTTGATAGAGGCGATCAATTAAAGTCGTCAATTAAAGACCAAATTAGCGGTAAAAGTAAGCCTAGCTTTATTCGTCAGCTTGAGTTTCAAAGTCGAGATTTACCTTACCCGTTTAATAGTTGGCTGTTAGATATAAGTAGAGATACTAGTAACATAACTAAAAATAGTGCCAACAGACATTTAAACGAGATGTGGAAAAGTAAGGTGCTACGCGAATATAACGCTGCAATTGTTGGCCGTTATCCGTTTTCTCCATACGCAGATAAAGAAGTGAATATGAAAGATTTTACTCGATTTTTCGGCCCAGGTGGAACAATTGATAGCTTTTTCACCAATTATATTGCGCCAAGTGTAGATATGAGCTCAACGCCATGGAAATTTGAAAAAGATATAGGTATTAGCCGAGATACATTAGCGATGTTTGAACTGGCAAATCAAATTCAAACAGTCTTTTTTGATGGCGGAAGTGCAACACCAAGAATTGAGTTTGGCTTAAAACCATTAGAATTAGACCGCACCATCTCTAGCTTTATGCTCGAAATTGACGGTCAGTCAATGACTTACAGGCATGGTCCACTTAGGGTAACAAATTTTGTATGGCCTGGAGCAAGTGGCCAGAGTAAAACACGAATTGTATTTACTCCTCCAAATGGTGGTCGTTCTATAAATACAACTTACCAAGGTGAATGGTCGCTATATCGCATGTTAGACGAGTTAAGTGCTAAAAGAGCAAAAACACGTGAAGACTTAGAGTTACATTTTTCACTCATGGGAAACAATGCGAAAGTCGAGTTATTGCCTAAATCAATCAGGCATCCATTTTGGAATAAAAGTGTAGAGAAGTTTTCATGTCCGACCCGATTATAAATATTGGTTATCTTGGCAAGGTACCTAGTTTAGGTGATTTTGTACAAGATAGCGTTTCGAAAGAATTTTCAGAGCATTGGGAGCAGTGGCTGCAAGCAGCCATTGCAGTGAGTAAAGAACAGCTAGGTGAAGTATGGCAAGATAATTACTTAATTGGACCAGTATGGCACTTTGCATTATCGCCAAACATTGTTGGTGACAAAGGTGTTATGGGGACTCTATTACCGAGTATGGACGCAGTAGGTAGGCACTATCCCTTCACAGTTGCTAGCACATTAGAATTTGCACCTATTGATGTTTTAAACTCAGGTGTGTTTTCTTTAGAGTATGAAGACACTGTATTAAAAGTGCTTGATAGTTCGGTTGATTTATTTTCTTGGCGTAAAGAGGTTGCTAAGTCTCTAAGCTCTATAGCAGGAGTTAAAAAGCAGGTTAGTTTTTTAAATTCTGTAGATAAAAATAAAAGTGCAGAAGCATTTGAGTTCTCAGGTGATGAGTTATCAAGTCAAGCCCTCCAAGATGCAATGCATGCTCTTTTGTTAAAAAAACACGGTGATTACAGCGTTTGGTGGACACATGGCTCTTATAATATAAAACCTATGGTACTCATAACGCCTGGCTTGCCTGCGGTAAATCAAGTTGCAGCAATGTTAGATGGAAGGTGGAAACACTGGGAATGGAACTTTACACAGGTAAAAAATAGTGATTAGCAAGTTTAGTACAAGTTATGCAATTACCCACCGAGGCGCTGTGAGGCAGCTTAACGAAGATGCGCATGTAGAGATAAATAACCATAACTTATGGGTTGTCGCAGATGGGATGGGAGGTCACGAAGCAGGTGAAGTTGCCAGTCAGCTTGTTGTAGATGTAATAAGAGCAAAAGTTGAAGAGCTACCACTTGAGAAGCTTGAAGTATCTCACATAGTTGAAGCCATTGAAGATGCGAATAGGCAATTAAACGAATATAGCGCCCAATATTTAGGTAGCAAAACCGCAGGAAGTACAGTTACTGCCTTATTTCTTAAAAATAATAAGTACTATGTTTTGTGGGTTGGTGATAGCAGAGCTTATATGCTTCGAGATGGTCAACTTAAACAGATATCGAGAGATCACAGCCAAGTAAACGATTTAATTGATGAAGGGATTATTTCAGTAGAAGAAGCCAAGACACATCCATTATCAAATGTAATCACAAGAGCTGTGGGTGTAACTGCGGATGTAAAAGTAGACGTTATTCAAAATGAAGTAAAAACGGGCGATATATTTTTACTTTGTTCAGATGGGCTCACCGGTGAGTTGTCTGATGAAGACATATGTTTATCACTAGAGCCTAGTAGCATTATTGATTCTGGTATGGCGCTTATGCATTCATCATTAGTTAGAGGTGCAAGAGATAATGTGACCTGTATTTTAATTAAGTACGATGAAGGATACGCTGGTCATAAATCAGAAACATTCAACATTCAAGATGAAGCTACTATCCCGCTTTTTTCTAAATAACGATTTTAATTTAAAAAATTTGGTTTGTATTTTATATTTGAGTTTTTACTTTAATTACATCTATTAATTAATAAGTATATTAAATTTTAATTGTTTATATAAAGGCAATAATTAAGGTTTAAACTCAATTGTAACTAGGCTTGTAATTTATTATAAAGAATGTAATATGAAATCCGCTCCGCTTTATTGGAGTTTTATGGATAATTATTAGGACGACGGAATGTTTTTATTTGAAGAGTATATTTCCCCTATTTCAGACACCGAGGTTGCAGGTATTGATCCTCGCTCAGATGTCTCGCCTACGTCGACTTATTACGCCTTAAAAGATTTAAGAAACCAGCTTCGCGCAGCAGAAAGAAATGCATTAGTGGATGAAGAAGGTATTTCCTCACTAGCAAGAGATTGGCTTCCTTTATTAGAGCAATGTAGCAAAGCAATAAAAACACAAAGCAAAGATATCGAATATTTAGCTTGGTTTATTGAAGCACTTTGTCGAATTCATGGCTTCAAAGGCTTAGCTTTTGGTTTTAAAGTTGCTCATAACTTGCTCGACAATTATTTTGATGAATTATACCCGTCACTCGATGACGATGATGAAGTGTCAGACAAAGTATCTGCATTGGTTGGCCTTAATGGTTCAGCAGGCGAAGGTACATTAATAATCCCGATAAAAAGTATCTATCTGACCGATAGCGCCAGTATGGAGTCATATTCTTTTTGGGAATATCAGCAAGGCTATGATATTTCTCGTTTAACAGATGAGAAAAGAGAGAAAAAGCTTAATTTAGGTGCTGTTGACTATGAGCTCATTGAAAGAAGTGCTGCAGAAACAAGTACTGAATTCTTTGTTACTTTAAAACAAGACATTGAAAACGCGATTGAGCAATTTGCTTTATTAAGCGAAGTATTGGATAGAGTAACTGGACAGCNCAGCCACAGCCAACATCAAATATAAAACAAGCATTAGCAGTTAGTCTTGCTGCTGTTGAGCATGTTGCTGCAGATAAGCTTGAAGCTGCTGATAAGGCAAAAGCTGCATTAAACGAAGTGCAAGAAGTGGTTCAAAGTGAAGACGACGACGGTCAAAGTGTTACAGAGCAAGTTGTAAAAGTTAATCACGAAATTAACTCAAGAGAAAGTGCGATTAATAAACTCAAAGAAATCGCTACTTTTTTTAGAAAAACAGAGCCGCACTCACCTATGTCTTACACCATAGAACAAGTAATTCGATGGAGCGAATTGTCGCTGCCTGAATTATTAAATGAATTAATTACAGATAGTGATGCTAGGACTGGGTACTTTAAGTTGTCTGGCATTAAAATCAGCGAAACTGAAACATAAGTAAAAGGAGTTCTCTATGAGTATCCATGATAAATTAAAACGAGTTCGTAAGCCTCGCGTACACATCACTTATGATGTGGAAACTGAAGGCACTGCAGTAAAAAAAGAATTACCATTTGTTGTTGGTGTTATGGGCGACTTCTCTGGTGATAACACAGAAGCATTAAAACCACTTAAAGATAGACGATTTGTGCAAATAGATCGTGAAAACTTTAATGACGTTTTAAAGCGCATGAGCCCTTCACTAAAATTATTAGTTGATAATACGCTTAATGATGATGGTTCTGAATTTGAAGTAAAACTTAACTTTAAATCGATTGATGACTTTGAACCAGCAGCTGTTGTAAATCAGGTTGAGCCATTACGTAAATTAATGGAAACACGTAACAAGTTACGCGATTTAATGACTAAGATTGACCGCTCTGAAGAATTAGAAAACGTGCTTGAAGAAGTACTAAGCAACACAGCAAGCTTAGATACAATCGCAAAAGAGCTTAAAATAGAGGAGACTGAAAAATGAGTACAGAGCAACTAAGTACTGAATTAGAGTCTACCTCAGAAGCAACGTCTTCACTATTAGAGCAAGCTATTGGCGCAACTAAGCAAACCGATGCAAGCCGTGCAGAAGAGTTACTTAAAACACTGACAGAAGAAGCCTTAAAAGGGACTGTTCAGTGGAACAAAAACATGACAGTGACGTTTAATGAAGCAATTCAATTAATCGATCAAAAGATCTCAAAACAGCTAAGTGTAGTAATGCACAGCGAAGAGTTTCAAAAGTTAGAAGGCTCTTGGCGTGGATTGCACCATTTAGTAATGAATTCTGAGACAAGCTCTACACTTAAAATTCGTATGCTAAATATGAAGAAAAAAGAACTTCATAAAGATTTGAGCAAAGCTGTTGAGTTTGACCAAAGCCAAACATTCAAAAAAATCTATGAGTCTGAGTTTGGTACTCCAGGTGGCGAACCATACGGTACTATCGTTGGTGACTTTGAGTTTACTAATCACCCTGAAGATGTTGAAACATTAAGTCTAATGTCTAATGTTGCAGCCGCTGGTTTCTGTCCATTTATTTCAGCTTCATCGCCATCATTATTTGGTTTTGATAACTGGGAAGAGCTAACCAAACCACGTGATTTAGAAAAAGTATTTGAATCTCTAGAGTACACTAAGTGGCGTTCATTCAGAGACAGCGATGATTCGCGTTTTGTTTCATTAACTATGCCTCGTTTCTTATCTCGCCTACCTTATGGTGCGGCTTCTAAACCAGTTGAAGAATTTAACTATGAAGAGTTTGAAGTTGAACCAAAAGATGGCCGTTCAGTAAGTACTGATAACAGTGATTACTGTTGGAGTAATGCAGCCTACGCTATGGCAACAAATATGACCAAAGCATTTGCTCAATACGGTTTCTGTACTGCAATACGTGGTGCTGAAGGCGGCGGTAAAGTAGAAGGTCTTCCTACGCATATCTTCACAAGTGATGATGGCGATCCAGATCTTAAATGCCCAACTGAAATTGGCATTACAGATCGTCGTGAAGCTGAATTAAGCAAGTTAGGTTTCTTGCCTCTTTGTCATTACAAAAATACAGATTATGCAGTATTTTTTGGTGGACAAAGCTGCCAAAAGCCACAAATTTATTCAACTCCAGATGCCACAGCTAATGCGGCAATATCTGCACGTCTACCTTACCTTATGGCAACGTCTCGCTTTGCTCATTACCTAAAAGTAATGGCGCGTGATAAAATTGGTAGCTTTATGGAAGCTGAAGACGTTGAGTCTTGGTTAAACCGCTGGATCCTTTCGTATGTAAATGCGACTGAGGGTGGTGGTCAAGATATCAGAGCACGTTATCCTCTAGCAGATGCAAAAGTATCAGTTAAGGAAATTCCAGGTCAACCAGGTGCATATAATGCAGTTGCATGGTTACGACCTTGGCTACAAATGGAAGAGCTTACTTCTTCTTTACGCCTTGTAGCTAAAATTCCAGAGATCGGTTAATTAACTGATCTCGAGCGTTAAGGATAATGCAGTAGAATGAATCACGAAGAGTTTTCATTTATAAATCAAGACTTCGCTTTTGTACAAAAAGCGCAGTCTAGAATAAGTGATAATGAGGCTTTACTCGATAGGTTTTTAAACGAAAAAAACCTAGATAAAGCCTTGTTGTTATGGCTTGAAGGCTCTTCAGATTCACCTATATCTTGGACTAAAGAATCACTTGGTCCTTATTTACAGCGCGTAATTGTTGAACTCGATCAACTCATTTCAGAACAATTAAACCTCATAATTCATAATGATAGATTTCAAAAGTTAGAAGCCAGTTGGCGTAATCTTTGGTGGCTGATACTTCAAAGCGAACAATACGACAAAGAAAATAAAGTAAAAATAAAAGTATTGAACTGCGATTGGGCAACACTCTCTAAAGATGTAAACAAAGCTATTGATTTTGACCAAAGCCTATTTTTTCAACTACTTTATCAAAGTGAGTTTGATAGCGCAGGTGGCGAGCCATTTGGTGTAGTAGTGGGTGATTATGAAATTAGTAACATGTGCTCAGCAGGCACAATTTATAATGACATAGACACAATAAAAGAAATATCTAGAACCGCTGCCGCTGCTTTCTCTCCATTTATTTGCTCAGCTTCTCCTAACTTATTTGGTGCAGATAACTTTTCTGATTTAGGCTATTACGCAGACTTATTTGACCAGTTTGAACAACCCGAATACGCTAAATGGCAAAGCTTTCGAGCGATGGAAGAATCTCGTTTTATTGGGCTTACGCTTCCTCATATATTAGTTAGACCGCCATATAGCAATGATGGAAAACGTCATCAAGATTTTTACTTTAAAGAACAAATTAAAGACCCTGAAAGCGATATGCTTTGGGGCAATGCAGCATATCAATTTGTATCTACCTTAATAAGAGCATATTGCGATAGTGGCTGGTTTGGGCACATTCGCGGTATTGAGCCGGGTAAAATTTCAAAGGGTCTGGTTACAGGGCTTGCGAGAGACAGTTTTGCAAACGACACTTATCAAAAAGAAGCAAAGCCACCACTAAACTTATTAGTAACAAGCAAATTTGAAAAGCAATTTTCTGAACTTGGCTTTATTCCAGCATCATCAGTGACTAATACAGAACACATTGTTTTTTATAGTAATGCATCGGTTCAAAAAACCAAAAACTATGAATCAAGCGCCGCTAATATTAATGCGCGCTTATCTTCAATGCTGCAATATATTTTGTGTGTATCTCGTTTTGCTCACTATTTAAAGCTATTAGCTCGAGACCGTGTCGGCTCTTATAACACGGCACAAGCTTGTGAGCGAGACCTACAAGCGTGGATAAATAATTATACAACGGCTTCAGATTCCTCCTCCGAGCATATAAGAAGTAAGTACCCGTTAAGTAATGCCAGAATAAAAGTCAGTGAAAATAAAGCCAATCCAGGGCATTACTTTTCTGTTTTACAATTACAGCCACATTTTCAATTAGATCAGATGATCTCCAGTATTAAATTAATTACAGAGCTCAGTCCTCATCATAAAATAAAGGAATAGTCATGAAAAAAATACATAGCTTAATTCGCGAGGGGAAACTTACTGATGCATTATCTTGTTGTGCTACAGAGCTTCAAGATGAGCCATTAAACTTTGATATCAGAAGTATTTACGCCGAATTACTTTGCATAAATGGTGAACTTGAAAAAGCCGATAAACAGCTAGATTTCATGGTACAAAAAAATCCAGAATTTGCAGTAGGTGCAGTAAATTTAAGGCACTTAATTCGTGCTCAGCAATCTCGTGTAGATTTTTATCAAGGTAAAGGCATTCCTAAGTTATTTCATGATGCGAATGAGTTAGACACACTATTTTTGAAAATGCATGTTGCTCTGTTAGAAGACTCAACCGACGAAGCAGCTCAGTTAGCTCAAGAGATGGAGTCTTTAAGAGTTAGCACAGACGAGGCATCAACAAGAGATCTTGATGATTGCTTAAACCCGTACCTAGAGGTTTTAGGTACTAATGGTGAGTTTTATCTAGCAAACTTTAACGAAATTGAATCGTTAAAAATGGAGCCTGTAGAATCTTTATTAGAAAGTATTTGGTTACGTGTTGAAATTACAATTAAAGATGGTCCATCAGGTACAGCTCATTTACCACTTGTTTATATTAACTCTGAATCGGAGCTTGAAAAGCTAGGTCAAGTGTCTGATTGGGTTGAGTTAAAAGATGAATTTATTATTGGTAAGGGCATGAAAATGCTGTTTGTTGATGATGAGGCTATCACCATCCCAAATTTAAAAATAAGCTCACTTGAAACAGCATAATTTCAGCTTAAGCAACCATGATAGAGCATAAACAACAGCTTCAAGCATCCATCATAGATAGGCTCATTGACGATGAGCCCGACTTCCAGGATGCGCCATCACGTACCGAAGGCATCACTATTAGTGAGCTTAGAAAAAACGTGCGCAGAGATATTGAAGCTTTGCTAAATGCTCGAATTCAATGGCATACATGGCCAACTCAATACACCGAGCTGGCTACTTCATGTTTGTCTTATGGTTTACCTGACTTTTCGAGTATGTCTGTAAGCTCTCACGAAGGGCGCGCATTACTGTGTGAAACCGTCAGAAATACAATTTTAAAGTTTGAGCCACGGTTTCTTGAAGTAGAAGTGTTTACAGATGAAGAAGTGCCTTTAAACAGAGTGTTAAATTTAAGAATAAATGCGCTTTTATACGCCGACCCTGAGCCAGAGTTTATTAGTTTTGATTCAGAAGTAGAGCCCGTGAACTTGGGTATGAAGATTATTGAGGCATCATTATGAACGATGAGTTATTGAAGTATTACAATCGTGAATTAGCATTTGTGCGTCATTTAGGTAAAGACTTTGCTGAAAAATATCCAAAAGTTGCAGGGCGTTTAAAGTTAAGTGAAGATCATATTGAAGACCCTCATGTCTCAAGATTAATAGAATCTTTTGCATTTTTAACTGCCAATATAAGGCAAAAGCTCGACGATAGTTTCCCGGAGTTAACGGATGCTTTGCTAGGGCAAATGTTACCAGATTACCAAGCGCCAATCCCATCAATGTCAGTTGTTAAGCTCGAAGCTGAGAACTTATCTACGGCAGGGGTGGTTATACCAAAGGCAAGTGAAGTAGAAACTAACGTTGACTCAATGAAGCAATGTAAATTTCAAACGTGTTATGAAACCTACCTTTGGCCTGTTGAAATAACAAATGTGCAATTTGATAATAGCCCATTTGTAGCGCCTAAGCCTCGCTGGCAAGAAAAAGCAAAATCTATTTTCAAAATAGAATTAACAGGTGAGTATAAAGGGGTTTCGCTTGCAGAAACCGGCCTTGAAAAATTACGGATTTTTATCAATGGCCAATGGCATCATACACTTAAAGTTTACGAGCTACTGTTCAAACATAGTATTGGTATTGCTATAGACAATGGCGATGAAGGTATTAGATATCTGTCAAAAAACCAATTAAAAGCAGTGGGCTTTGATTCTAACGAGGCTGTGGTTCCTTATTCGCAGCGCTCATCTGCCGGATATCGTTTGCTCGTCGAAAATTTTACTTTTCCTGAGAAGTTTAGGTTTTTTGAGCTTGAAGGCATTCTTTCATCACTGCCTAAGCAATCTAATAAATGTAGTATTTATATTTACCTAGATACTGAATCTGCTGAGCTTGAAAAGCAAGTAGATAAAGATATGTTCTTATTAGGCTGTACACCAATAATAAACTTATTTGAACAAGAGCTTGAGCCAATACGACCTGAGATCAGTGAATATGAATATCAGTTAACACCGCGTTATATGGACTCGGAAATATCAGAAGTAATTGGTATATCGGAAGTTATTGCATTTGATCATAAAGGCAATAAACAAATTGTTTCGCCTTTTTATGGTCAAACACATCCTAAATATCATGGACATGATGATTTGTTTTGGCATATTCGTCGAGAAACTGCTTCTTGGGCTGGCGGTTATGTAGAGTCAGGAACCGAAACATTTTTATCGTTAGTTGATGCTACTTTTGAAAATAGTGCGATGGAATATGGTGACGGAAACTCTGTACTTACTGTGCGCGCAAATTGTAGTAATCGCAACCTACCAGCAAGCATGCCATTTGGTGATGACGAACTTGGTTTATTAATGCCTGAGCGCGGCGATGTAATTAAAAAAATAAGATGTTTAACGCCATTTACTCATGCAGTGAGACCTATATTAGCTGATGCAACCCGGTGGCAGTTAGTTAATCATTTAACGCTTGATACTTTTAGTGGTGAAGACGCATGTAATAAGCTTAAAGAAGTTTTGCGTTTATACGATTTTAGAGCATCACCACAAACTAAAGGCATGATAGATAATATTTATAGAGTGGTAATAGAGCCCTCAACTGCCCGTGTGATTCAAAAAGGTAAAGTAAGCTTTGCAACAGGCAGCGAAATTGAAATTACATTTGCTAACGATGATTTTTCTGGCAGCGGCATGTTCTTCTTTGCATCAATACTTGATCACTTTTTTGCTCAATTTGCAGCAATAAATAGCTACACGCGTTTAAGTTTAAGGCTTAAAGAGCAAGAACAAATTTATTATCAATGGCCTGCAAGAGTGGGTGACTGTCCGTTATTATGATAAAGCAAATAATCTCACAAGCTTCTCAAATTGACTTTTATAAAGCTGTTTTCATAATTGAAAATCAGCTAAAAAAGCGTGGCTTAGATTATCGACATGTCGGTTACGACAGTAATCCAAAGCAAGAGTTGATTAAGTTTACAGCTACCCAAAAGTTTGGTTATCCAGGTAATGCAATTACCAAATTAGAAGAAACTGGTTTTGAAGACGGTATGCATAAAGTAACTATGCAGGTTTCTTTTATGGGACTGACGGGTTGTTCAGGCGCTTTGCCCCAGTTTTATAGCGAACTTGTGATGCAGCGTTTGCGCTATAAAGATACAACCATGCGTGACTTTTACGACATGTTTAATCATCGTTTAGTCTCACTGTATTACCGCGCTTGGAAAAAATATAAGCCTTCGCTTAATCACGTTAATAAAGAAAAAAACAAAGACCCATACACACAAATACTTGGTTTATTAAGTGGTGGCTATAACGAGCACCAACTGCATTTTTCAGGTTTATATAGCCGTAAAATTAGAAATGCATTTGATTTAAAAAATGTACTTTCGTCATACCTAGGTTGTGATGTATCAATCAAACAAATGGTTGGCCAATGGCACGAGTTAAAAGAGCAAGAACAAACCCGTTTAGCAAGCCAGGCATTATATGAAGGCCAGCACGCCCGTTTAGGTGTTGATACCATGATTGGAAATAAAGTATGGGACGTATCTTCTAATATCGAAATCCACATAAAATCAGATGATCCAGATAAAGCAAAACAACTTTTGCCCAAAGGTCCGCTTTTCGAAATAGCGAATCAAATAACAAAAGACTATGTAGGAAATGCTATTAACTTTCGCTTAGTCATTGAGTCAAATTTTCAAAATTTAGGTGCCGCTAAACTTTCAAAAAATGAGTGTCAGTTAGGCGCTAATAGCTTCTTATCTGTACAAGATAACAAATTAAAATCTAACCCTACTAAGTTATCGTTTAAGGGATAATTAAAATTAAAAGGAAAAAAGTATGTCTTCGATGACACTGAATAAACTAGTTGAAAAACTGAGTCCTGATTGCAGAAAAAGCCTAGAAGGTGCTGTTGCTATATGTAATAGTCGCAGTCATTTCACGGTTGAACTTGAGCATTGGTTACTTGCAATGATTGAGCAGCAATTAGATGATGTTAGACTAATTTTTGGCTCGTTCGATATAGATATTGATAAAGTTCAACAGGATTTAAATCAATCATTAGAGTCGTTTAAAACGGGTAGTGAGTCATCTCCTAGTTTGTCAGTGCATGTTACGAGTCTTCTTAAGCAATCTTGGTTAAGTACCAGCATTGAGTTTACAGATAATCAAATTCGTAGTGCATACGTTATTTATACCCTTACTAAAGACGATACATTATCTAGCTTAGTAACACGTTGTAGTAAGTTATTTAATAAAATAGAGCCTGGTCAATTGCTTCATGCATGGCCTGAAATAGTTGCGCAATCTCAAGAGCGCAACCATTCAGTACAAAATGCGTCAACTCAAGCAAATGTTGGTTCTAAAACTCCAAGTTTAGATCAATTTACTGTTGATTTAACTGCCCAAGCACTCGCTGGAAAAATAGACCCTATTCTTGGTCGTGATTTCGAAATTCGTCAAATGGTTGATATTTTAACCAGACGCCGCCAAAACAACCCAATTTTAACTGGTGAAGCGGGCGTAGGTAAAACAGCTGTTGTTGAAGGGCTAGCATTAAGAATTGCTCAAAAAGACGTACCAGCCGTATTACAAAATGTAAAAATTCACAGCTTAGATTTAGCACTATTACAAGCTGGTGCAGGTATGAAAGGGGAATTTGAAAATCGCCTTAAATCGCTTATCAATGAAGTAAAAAATGCGGTAAATCCGGTTGTTTTGTTTATTGATGAAGCACATACCATGATTGGTAGCGGTGGTGCAGCGGGTCAAAATGATGCGGCAAATCTATTAAAGCCTGCTTTAGCGCGTGGTGAATTACGCACAATAGCTGCAACTACTTGGGCTGAATACAAAAAGTTTTTTGAGAAAGACGCCGCATTAACACGCCGATTCCAAGTTGTAAAAGTTGAAGAGCCAACCCCTGAAAAAGCGGTGGCAATGTTACGAGGCTTAGTGCCTGTAATGGAAAAACACCACAAAGTGTTTATATCTGAGCAAGCACTTGAAGGCGCAGTGCACTTATCACACCGATATATTACTGCAAGGCAGCTCCCAGACAAAGCCGTTGCATTACTAGATACAGCTTGTGCACGTGTTGCAATGAGCCAAGCATCTACTCCAAATACTATAGAGCAGCTTGTAAATCGCTTAAGCGAAATAGAAACACAAGTAAAAATGCTTAACAGAGAGCAAAAAACGGGTTTAGATCATTCACAGCAACTAGACACATTAAAAGCAGAGCTAATTACAATTGAAGAGCGATTAGCGCCGTTAAATGAGCAATTTAGTGCTGAAAAAGAAATTGTAGCTGAGCTTAATCAAGCTTTAGAGCTTATTAACTCTCAAGATGAAGAGTCATCACAAGAAATACTCGATAAGCTAAGACTTAGTAAAGAGAAGCTAGCCTCTTTTGAACATAATATGGTTCATTGGCAGGTTAATGAAGAGCTTATAGCGCAAGTTATTTCAGATTGGACAGGGATACCTGTTGGCAAAATGCATGAAGATGAAATACATGGCATTTTAAATTTAGCACAGCAAATGAAGCAACGAGTTGTAGGGCAAGACCACTCTCTTGATTTAATAGCTAAAGTTGTTCAAACATCTCGTGCTCAGCTAGCAGATGAAAGCCGTCCTAACGGTATATTTATGTTAGCAGGGCCAAGCGGTGTGGGTAAAACAGAAACTGCACTTTCGCTAGCCCAAGAAGTGTATGGTAGTGAAGAAAACGTCACGGTAATTAACATGTCAGAGTTTAAAGAAGAACATAAAGTTTCTTTATTACTTGGCTCTCCTCCAGGGTATGTAGGTTACGGTGAGGGAGGAATATTAACCGAGGCTGTAAGAAGAAAGCCATACAGTGTTGTACTTTTGGATGAGATGGAAAAAGCACACCCAGGCGTACAAGATATTTTTTATCAAGTGTTTGATAAAGGTACAATTAAAGACGGTGAAGGTCGCGATATCGACTTTAAAAACACAATCATTATTATGACCTCAAACGTGGGCACAGATACCACAATGAGCTTATTTGAAGACGAAGAAAGTAAACCAAGCATCAAAGGTTTATTAAAGGCATTACAAGATGATTTACTTGCTTCATTTAAACCGGCATTTTTAGGTCGTATTAATGTAATACCTTACATTCCATTAAGTGACGATATTCTTACTGAGATTGCCGCTATTCAAATAAATAAAATAATTAAACGTGTTAAAAAACACTACAATGCAGAGTTAATTTATAATGACGATGTAATTGAATATATTATTGCTAATTGCCAAAATGCAGGCTCAGGTGCACGTAATATTCACACTATACTTCAAAATAGAGTGCTGCCATTGTTGTCTGAGGTTTTACTTTCTAGCATGATTGACGACAAAGAAATTAATAGTATATCGCTATTAGTAAAAGATAATGAATTTGAACTAGAGCTGAATTAAAGGTTAATTAAAGTTAATTTGAAATAACTTGTTATTAAGGTTGTTTCTTTAGTTTGAGGGCATTATAATTTTGGTGCCTGATATCACTACATGGAATTTTTGAGACATTGTCTTCATCTAAGGAAAGGAATCAGAAGGCCTTTTCATTGCTGTATTAAAGATAATGGTTTCAAAGGAATTTTGGTATATACCAAAGTAAAGAATCCAGTATTAATGGATAACATTGTTTAATAAAAAGGAGCATTATCAAATGCAAGCAAATACATATTTAAAATACGGTTCAATCAAAGGCGAAACTACTGCTGAGTCTTTTAAAGATTTAATTACAGTTTTATCTCTTGATTGGAATGTAAGTCGCGAAATTAGCTCAGCTACTGGTACAGCGATGGACCGTGAGTCAAGCTCTACTCGCCTTGGTGACGTAACAATCACTAAACTTCAAGATAAAGCATCTCCGGATCTTTTCAAAGAAGCGACAATCGGTAAAGGTTTACCAGCTGTTTTCCATATCACTAAGCAAGGTGATAAGGTTGAAGAAATCATGAAAATCGAACTTACAGATGCAATGATTTCTAGCTACTCAGTTTCAGTACAAAACGATCGTCCAATCGAAACAATCACTATCAGCTACACAGAAATGATGATGACTGTTACTCCAACAGACGACAAAAATAACATTACTGCTCCTCTCGTATACGGTTACAGCGGTGTTAAAGGTCAACAAATGTAATATTTGTTACCTTATAATGGCTCTGGGCATTGCTCAGAGCTTTTTTTGATCTTTAGGACGGGAAAAGCAAGGAATGCAAAAAGCAACACAAGATAAAAACGTAATTCAAATTAGCACCCCTGTTGGTAAAGATGCCCTCTATTTAACTCGTTTTGTTGCCCAAGAGGCAATGTCTGATTTGTTTGTTATGTCTGCCAATATGTACACTATTGGTAAACAAATCGCGCACGAAGACTTAGTGGGTAAACCTGTATCTATTAAAGTAAAAAATGCAGATGGCGGTGGTGAGCGTTACTACCACGGCATTGTTAGTCATTTGGTTTCAAATGGCAGCCGTACGGCTGATGTTGACGAGCAAAAAAATTATATAGATTATCAAGCGACGATAGTTCCATTCGCAGCTTCAATGCGCAATCGTAAAAATAGCCGCATTTTTCAAAAGAAAACAATTAAAGAAATATTTGCTGATTTATTTGGCCAACACAATGTTGCCTTTAGCGATAAAACCAGTAAAACCTACCCTAAATATGAATATTGTGTTCAGTATCAAGAGTCTGATTTTGATTTTATTCAGCGCTTATTCCAACAAGAAGGTATTTTTTACTTTTTTGAACACTCAAACAGTAACCATACGCTTGTATTAGCTGATGATATTACGGCTTATGAAGTATGTAATGAAGGCAAAGTTGTATTTTCAACTGGCCATTTAAGCGAATCACACGTATCGCGCTGGCAAGGTGGCTTAAGCATTGCCCCTGGTAGTTTTAAACGTGTTGGTTACGATTTTAAACAGCCATCACGATACCCAGATGGCGAGCAAGCAAACGCTGAACTTCCTACTCAATCGGTCTCTGAAATTTTTGAATACACGGGCGAGCAAGAGTGCCACCCGCGCGCTGCTAATCTAGCGTCTGTGCAGCTAGAGTCACTGCAAAGAGACATGAAGCTTTCTAGTGGGCGCAGTGATTGCCGCTCATTTACTGTAGGTAAGTTATTTAGTTTTAAAAAGCACGAAGACCCTCGTCTTGAAGGTAAAACATTTGTTATTACCTCTATGATGACTTCAATTACAGTACCCAACCAATCAGGTTCGCAGCAGTCATCGGTAGAAGAAGTTTATTCAAATCACTTTGAATGTGTACCAAAAGAAATCCCTTACAGAGCACAAATAAATAAGAAAAAGCCTGTAATAAATGGGGTCCAAACGGCAATCGTAACTGGCGATAGCGCTGATGAAATTATGATTGACCAATATGGTCGTGTAAAAGTGCAATTTGATTGGGACAGAGAAGGCAAAAAAGATTCTAAAAGTTCGTGTTGGATCCGCGTTGCCCAAAACTGGGCTGGTAAAAAGTGGGGGGCTTTTTTCTTCCCTCGCGTTGGCCAAGAAGTACTTGTGGATTTTATAAATGGCGACCCAGATCAACCTATAATAAGTGGGGCCGTGTATAACGCAGACTTAATGCCTCCGTATGCATTACCGGCAGAAAAAACGCAAAGCGGCATAAAAACGCGTTCTACAAAAGAAGGCGGAGCAGATAATTTTAACGAGCTTAGGTTTGAAGATAAAAAAGGCAGTGAGCTGGTTTATCTTCAAGCAGAAAAAGACAAGCAGCTCTATGTTAAAAACGATCAAAACGATAAGACAGATCACGACCACAACATTGAAATTGGCAACGACAGAAAAACAGATATTGCTAACAACGACACCCTTAATGTTGCTAAAAATCGTATTGTCGAAATGGGTGAAAACGATACTTTAAAAGTAGGCAAAACATTAAATATAGAAGCGGGTGATGAAATAGTTATTAAAACAGGCTCTGCACAAATTAAAATGAGCAGTAATGGTAATATAACTATTGAAGGCACTAATATAAATATTAAAGGTAGTAATGTTAAAGTTGACGGCAGTGCTATTACTTTATCAGCTGGAATGATTAAATTAAATTAGTGCAAATATGGAAATAATAAATAGCTTTCATTCAGGACTTAGAAACGGCATTAATAATAACGGATATGTTGTATATTGCCGTTATGGGCTTGCGCATTTAATATGTTTGCCAATTAATAGACCAGACGATCCATTGCTAAATCCAGCATTAAGTCACCTAAAAGCAATGAATGGTTATTACGCTAGTCAGTTTTTAAATAATTTACACCCAGTATTAAATAGTGAAGATGTTGTGTCGGGATTATACCAATATGCTATGCAAAGCCCTGTTGCACTTTCAGATTATTCTCAAAGTGAATTAATAGAGTGTTTATCTCTATTAGTGGCGCACAGCAAGTTATTAATTATCCCTTTATTTGATTAGTTTTATTTAAAAATATAAACAGACAAGGAGTCTTTATGGGCAAGCCCGCAGCTACAATTGGTCACATGCATGTGTGTCCCAAAACAACCGGCACAGTGCCGCATGTAGGCGGCCCTGTAGTTATTGGTTCAACTAATGTCTTAATTGGTGGAATGCCTGCTGCGCGCAAAGGCGACATGATGGTGTGTATTGGCCCACCAGATAGTATTAAATCGGGTTCTGGCTCGGTTAAAATTAACGGTAAGCCTGCAGCTAGAATGGGCGATGACAGCTCCCACGGCGGTAAAATTGTTGTTGGCAACCCTACAGTATTAATAGGTGGCTAACCTTGCTATCTACATACCTAAGTAATCATAAAGCGCAACTGCTAGCAATTAGTGAAGCACAATATTGCCCTTTTACATGCGTAGGTTTTATTAAAACGCTTAAAACAAAGCTATTAGAAGCATGTTGGTTAACGGCTAAGAAAAATAACGTCCCACAAAAATTTAGCCAGCCAGATTTAGTGCAATTAATCACTTTTTTACAAAGTGACCCCAATATTGATTCCACTGCACAAGCATGCGTTGAGGTAATGGCTAATTTGCCTCAAAACATTAACTTAGCGTTTATTAACGCTTTAATGAACGAGCCTACCTTACATAGCCTAACTAAATTAATTATTTATAAAGTGTTATTACAACAGCACAGCTTGAATTTAATCGCTTATATTGACTTAAAAACTTTGTGCTTTGCATTAACCACTGACAAAGAGTCACTTGAGCATTTACAGCCAGCGTTGGAGCAAAATTTATTAATAAGTAGCCAAGCCAAAAATACCGAAGTAATAAATACGTTTAAACACTTATGCAATGCTGGGCTTATTAATTCTCCGTTAATGTCGCTTTTTTTATTATCACTAAGTTGGGAACAGGTAAATGTAGTTGGCAACCATGCAAGCAACACTTTAACGGTTGACCAAACTATGCAGGTATTACTGCAAAGTAGCTTTGCAAAATTAATTCCATTAGCTAATACTTTTTTAAATAAAGTTGAAGAACCACATACCATTATTGCTTTAATAAGGCGCTTGCTCGGCGATAAGCTTGATTTATTAGTGAGCTTTGAAACACAACTGCAAGCATGGCAAGGTGATGAGTTATCGTGTAGTGAATTTAAGCGTCAGTTACACACTAACTGGCCAAAGTTTGAGGGCGAGCTTTCATCTTCGCGCTTAATAGCAGGTAAAGCGCTAAATACTAAGTTAAATGCTATAGAAATGTCTGCTATGGATAGCTATAGCCAAGCTGTATTTAACTTATATAACTACTACCAACACGCTACTGCTAAAAAGTTAGCTGCGGAGGCCGTGTTGTGAGTGCTTTTAATATTAATATGGAGTGTTTTTTAGCGCCATTTTCTCAAGACATAGATGAGCTTTTATACGGCGAAGAGTCTGCATCAAATGAGTTTAAAGAATGGCAATCGTGGAATGCATGCATTTACGATTGCATATTAAAAGCAAAAGAATTATTTGCAAAAGTTGAAGACTTACAAGCACCTTTAGTTTGGTTGCTTCCTGCGCTTGAATACCAAGGCGAGCTTAAGCAACTTTTGGCAAATAGTTTAAAACAGTTATTTCCACAGCATGTAAGTCATATTTTGTTTTATGGTGCTACAGGCGCTAATACAATGATCGAACTTGTGCAAAAAAATCAGTGGAAAAAGGTTAACGTACTTGCAGTAGACGCAACATACAAAGCAAATATAAATGGTGAATATGCCTATCGAGGTGTTGGTGGTGCATTTGCAACTGTTACAGCGGTTAAAACTGGTTGGATGCAACAAAGCCACGAACTGGCTCCATCTGTAGATTTTATAAAGCATAACCAATTAAGTGGGATTTTTTCTAACATTGCGCTTAATAGTAAAAAACGAATAGATTTTATATGTGCGCCAGGTAATGGCGTAAACCACGAAAGCGATGTGTGGTTAACAAATTTACAATTGCTCAGTAATTTAATTAGTGAGCATACACATTATGAATTACCTAATTACAAATTAGGTAAAATTGGTGCGCTTGAAGGACTCGTCAATTTATATCAATTGACCTCAAGCCCGGCTATTGTAAATCACTTTAAACATGCGTTAGTGATTTCTCAAGAACAATCAAAATACCAGGCCGCAGCATCATACTTATGGATAAGTGAGGAAGTACACAACTAATGCAAAGTAATACAGTTGTTTTACAAGGAACAAGTTACCCCATTTGCCTCGTTGCTGGTAAAGGCCAAACGCCCTCTGGCTATGCACCTGCAGTAGCAAACACGGCACAAAGTGCTAAACAGCAAATAGCTGAAATTGGTGGTGCGCTAACTGGCGATGCTGCCAAACGCCTCGACGTAATTAACTTATTAAATAGCGCAGGCGTTAGCTGCCCACGCAGCGCCTCTGCCCGCGAAACCGCAAGTGCACTTACCCAAGCTTTAATAGCTGGCGCTGTAACGTGTTATCACCAAAAAGCAAAGTCATCTATTCAAGTTAGTGATAACACCAATAGTGGAGCAGCTGGCAAAAAGTCGAGCAAAAAATCAAGCTCAACAGCATCAGGGAAAAGCGCATCGCAAGCACCCGCTAAAAACACTGGCGG
>NZ_AUTI01000427.1:0-3718 GCF_000497995.1 Pseudoalteromonas sp. TB25 | reverse complement strand
GGTGCAAGTAATAACACCGCAAGCGAAGAGCCAATTATAAACCAAGAGTGCCGTTCAGATCCGGTATCAATGCTGTCGGGCGAAGAAATTCTCCCGCTTATCGACTTTACATTGGCAGGCAGTCGCCAATTAGTGTGGCGACGTTTGTATCGCTCATCTCATGCTGATGTATGCACAACAATGGGTAATGGTTGGCGCCATGACTTTATGGCAAGCCTTACAGAGCATTATTTGCCGCCGCCAAAAGTTGGCCCTAAGCAAAAAGGCACTTACTGGTTAGAGTACCAAGACGAGCACGGCGCTAAACATAAATTTGAAAAGGTGAAACCTGGCCAATCAAGCTATCAGTTAAGTAGTAACCTTGCGCTACATTACCAAACAAATGGTAAGCAAGTACTTGTAACACCAGATGACCAACACCTTACCTTTAAACCAGGCGAAAGCGCGTGGTTGCTTGAAAAAATAATTAACGAAAAAGGCCAAAGTATCGCGTTTTATTACGATGCAAAAGAGCGCCTACACCGAATAGAAGTAAACAAAGTACGTGGCTGCATTATTAGCTACAACGCGCAAGGTTTATTAAGCAAAATAGCAGCGTACTGCACTGATAAAAACAACAAACAGCAATTGCTATCGCCATTACTAGCAAGCTATGAGTACGACGAAAACAAAAACCTTGTTCAGTCAACTAATCAGCAAAACGAAACTGAGCGTTACGCCTACAACGCCGCTAATTTATTAACAAAGCGTACCCGAGCTAGTGGCTTTAGCCATCATTTTGAGTGGGATAGCTACTCACCCAGCGCTAAATGTATAAAACAATGGGGCGATAACAACACCTATACTTACCAGTTTGAATATAACTTAGAGGCTGGTGAAACAACCTGTATAGACTCACGCGGTCATAAAGAGCACTTTGTACATAACGTACAAGGTAAATTGGTAAAACATACCGACCCTAACGGCAACGTTTGGCAATTTACATACAATGCGCAAGGGCAAAAGCTCAGTGAAATTAAGCCCGATAGCAGCACAACGCGCTATAGCTACACACCTTTCGGCCAATTAGAAACAATAACACAGCCAGATGGTAGCCAAACCCATTTTGCTTACAACCAACTTGGGCAACGTGTATTAACTACCTTACCTGATGGCCAAACCATTACGCGTAAATACAGTGTGGCTGGCTTATTACAAAGCGAAACCTTTGGTGATGGCCGCACCACATTATACAGCTACGATAAGCTCGGCCAGTTAACCCAGCATATTAATAAAAATGGTCAAATCACCAAATTTATTTGGAACGAGCAAGGCGAGCTGTTAGCCAAACACCTTAACGATGAGCTAATACGTTACAGCTACGACAATTTAGGCCGCGTAAATGCCACACTGAATAACGCAGGCTTACTCACTCAATATAAATACAATGAGCATGGCCAGCTTACGCAAACCATTGCCTTTGATGAAAAAGAGCCTGAAAATAAACAGCATCAAAATTTTAGCTACGACGAAGCAGGGCGATTAATTAGCTCGCAAAACAGCAAAGGCGATACCACAGAGCAACATTTTGAAGGGCTAAGCCAACCGCACTGTGTTATTCAGCCCGATGGCAGCGCCCTGCATTTAACGTACGACAAAGAGCGAAACTTAACAGCCATCGAGCGAAGCGACGGTCACGTATACCGCATAAGTTACGACGCGAACGAAAACCCAACACAAATAACCGGGTTTGATGGTACGCTACAGCAATATAAATACGATGCCTGTAACCGCTTAGCCTCAGTAACGCAAAGCAACAAACGCCATGTAAAAATAGAGCGCGACAGCCTTGGCCGTGTAACTGCGCAACATGCAAGCCTTGCAAGCGACTCACATATAATTAATAACGCCAATTACTACAGCTACACAAAGCAAGGTAACATTACGCGTGCACATAATGCACAATCAACCTTAAAGCAGCAGTTTGATAAAGGCGGGCGGCTACTGTGCGCCGAGCAAGTTAATAACCAGCAACAAGCGCATACCTTAAAATACAGCTACGACGAATATGGCAGAAGACAAACCCTTACCCTGCCAGATTCAACTACGCTTAAATACAGCTACAACCAGTTTGGCCAGCTAAGTACTATTCACTTACAGCAAGCCAACAGTACTGCTGTTGAACTTGCACAGCTCAGCTACGACAGCCAAGGTAATATTAAAACCCAGCAGTTTGGTAACAGTATTACCCTCAATCAACAGTATGATGTATTTAACCGTTTAACGCAGCAACAGCTTACACACCCAGCGCAAACATTATTTGATACCTGTACGTACAACTACGACAGTGTAAACCAGCTTATTGCCCGCAAAAATGAAGGCGTAAGCAGCCAAAATATCAATTTTGAATACAACAGCCTCGGCCAGTTAATACAACAAAAATTGGCAGGCTCACGTGCTGATACAACCACATACTACCAGTGGGATAGCTTTGGTAACCCACAAAGCCAAACAGTTAAATCAAACACAAGCGATGCAGACCTTAGAGATACAGACGAGCAGGGTATAGAACATGATGCAGCCAGCAACGGGTATACAGCCAGCTCTTCTATTGATTTAACGCGCGCCACCCATAGCGAATACAATGAGTTAGCAGCAAATAGTAGTGAAAGTAGTAGTAAAAATAGTAGCAACGCTGACTCAGTAGCAAATAATGAAGGCACTAACAACACCACAATAAACAGTGCCACCGACGCCGACCGCCTAACACACTTTGGCGACAGCGACTTTTACTACGACGAGTTTGGTAACCAAATACGCGAAACCGGCAAAGGCATTAAAACCCGTCGTGAATACAACGCGTTTAATCAGTTAAGCTGTTTTAACAACAACGGCACGCTTACCCAATACGACTACGACCCACTAGGTCGTCGTATCGCCAAGCACACCGAGCACGGTAAAATTGACTACATTTGGGATAACGACCAGTTAATCGGCGAATGCCAACATGGTGAATATACCTGGTATATTAACCTGCCTAATCAATTTCACCCAGTCGCACTAATTAAACAAGGTGAGGTGTATTACTATCACCTAGACCAGCTTAATACGCCGCGGTTTGTAACCAACAGCAAAGCAGAAGTCGTATGGGAAAACCAAGCCGATGCGTATGGTTATGAAGAGCCAGAAGCCGAGCCTGACACTAATAAAGAAAACACCTTCACTCAGCCAATTCGCTTTCAAGGGCAATATTTAGATGAAGAGAGCGGCCTACATTACAACCGTTATCGCTATTACAGCCCCAAACAGCAACGCTTTATAAACCAAGACCCGATTGGTCTAGTGGGTGGCATAAACCATTATCAATATGCGCCAAATCCGGTTAATTGGGTAGATCCGTTTGGGTTGTTGTGTAAAGAAGGGCAGGCAAAGGTAAAAGCAGCGCTTGATGCAAAACCAGAGATATCAGCTGACCTTAGAAACCAAATAGAAAATATTTGTAAGCAAGAGCAATCAGGATGCACAGCTGACGAGATGGTTGAGCAGATTAATGCTTTTGATGCAGTTACAGGCGGACTTGATTTATTTGTTTCTGGATTACTAAACACAGTAGTTGATGTTGTAGCAGGTGGTGCAGGTATTGTTACTCTCGCGATGTCAGGAGGTGATGTAGATGCAGCGGTTCATACAATTGAAAGTGTACAGTCCAATCAAATAGGCCCATTTACTGATGCAGGAC
>NZ_AUTI01000426.1:0-28934 GCF_000497995.1 Pseudoalteromonas sp. TB25 | reverse complement strand
CATTCCTCCATTCGAGATGATTTGGGTCATGTCGGACGAGGAGCAAAACAACGAGGCTTGTTAGCTCATAGCGTATTACTGTTTGCGCCAGACACAAAGCAAGTTGTGGGATTAATTGAACAGTCTCGCTGGAGTCGTGATATCAACACGATTGGAAAAAGAGAAAAACACGCGACGACTTCTTACGAAGAAAAAGAAAGTTACAAGTGGGAGTCAGCGTCACGAGCGATGGCAGAGCGGCTGCAAGGACAAATGGCGAACGTGATATCGGTGTGTGACCGCGAAGCGGACATCTACGAATACTTGCAGTATAAACTGACCGAGCAGCAACGATTCGTCGTACGCTCGATGCAAAGTCGTCATATTGAAGAAGGTGAGGATAAGCTCTATGCGTTTGCAAGCGAGCTGATGAGTGCAGGCACCAAACACATCCACATTGCACAAAAAGGAGGAAGAAAAGCCCGAAGCGCAACACTGGATATCACCTATGCGCCAGTGACACTCAAAGCGCCTTACAATAAGAAAGGACACTCCCTCCCAGTTTACTATGTCGGCTGTACAGAGCGAGGAAACGCTAAGAATGGCTTAAGCTGGCACCTATTAACCAGTGAACCAGTCACCAGCAAAGAAGACGCCTTAGCTATCATCACCTACTATGAGCACCGTTGGCTTGTAGAGGAATACCATAAAGTCTGGAAAAGTGATGGTACGGATATCGAAAGTTTACGCCTTCAAAGCCAAGATAACATGGAAAGATTGGTGACGATTAATGGCTTTATTGCGACGCGAATATTGCAACTAAAGTTCACCAATGAGCAGCCTGATTCTCCAAGTTGTGAACAACTGTTATCTCCCAAAGCATGGAAGTTATTGTGGTTAAAGAGAATAAAAACACCATTGCCTGAAACTGCTCCAAATATGTCATGGGCGTATCAGGAACTGGCAAAGTTAGGAGGCTGGAAAGATACCAAGCGCACAGGGCGTGCATCTGTGAAAGTGTTATGGAAAGGATGGCTTAAGTTACAAGCCATCCTGGAAGGCTACGATTTAGCAAAATCTCTTGAGTCAGACTTGTGATCAAGAGACAGCTGCGTGGGAGCCTGCTAAAAAAGACAGAGCGGCGCTTGATTTAATCTCACAGCTTTATTTTTCAAATAATTCAGATTTATATCAAGAGCTAGTGGTCGACAAACAAATTGCCAGCCAAATGTTTACCTATAACCCAGAGACTAAAGATCCGGGTTTATTACACGTATTTGTTAAAGTAGAAAACGCAGGCGATTTAGCCACTGCGCGCGATGCCATTAATCGAACTTATGCAAAAGCACGCACTGAGCTTGTTGATGAGCAAAAGCTAAGTGATTTAAAATCGAATCTTAAATACAGCTTTATTAATGGCTTAGATTCGTCGCAAGCGATTGCATCAACCCTTGCCAGCTACATGCATTTTGAGCGCGATCCTGAGGTTATAAACCAGCTGTATAAATCGGCAGATAACATCACCAGCGCAGATATTAAAGCCGTTGCTAATAAATACTTTACTGATAACGCACGTACCACATTAACAATGTCGGCACTTGATAAAGCCCCAGGTTTTGAGCAAGAAGTTAATTTAAATGCGCTTACTGCAAAGCTTGAACAAGCACCTGCGGCACCTGCATTTAAAGTACTTGATAAAACCAATAGCTCGCCGTTAATCGATGTTAACTTTTTATTCAATACCGGCGCGGCNCTGCCGACCCTCAAGGCAAAAAAGGTGTTGCAGCGCTCACTGCGGCAATGCTTGCACAAGGTGGCTCAGAGGCGACAAGCTATAAAGATATTCAAAAAGCACTTTATCCGCTTGCAGGTAGCTTTGGTTATCAAATAGATAAAGAAATGCTGTCGTTCCAAGGGCGTATTCATAAAGACAATGCAGCGCAGTGGTATTCACTTGTGAGCGATCAATTATTAAACCCAGGCTTTAGAGACGATGACTTTAAACGCCTTAAAAAAGAAATGATCGATGGTATTAAATCAGGCTTAAAAGCATCTAACGATGAAGAGCTAGGCAAAGAAGTGCTATACAGTGCACTTTACAAAAATCACCCTTACGAAAGTTACAACTACGGTGATATTTCGGATTTAGAAGCGTTGACGCTAGATGATGTTAAAGCGTTTTATAACAGCGAGCTTACGCAATCTAAACTCACGGTTGGCTTAATTGGGGCTGTGCCTGCAAACCTTAAAGCTAAAATGATGAGCGATTTTGCAACGCTACCAAAAGGTGAGCAAAGCCGTTTAAGTATTCCTGATGCGCCAGTGCTTAAAGGTCATCATGCAACTATTGTAGAAAAATCGGCACAATCGACTGCTGTATCGTTTGGTTTTCCTATTGATACAATAAGAAGTAGCGAAGACTGGACAGCCCTTTGGCTTGTGCGTTCGTACTTTGGTGAGCACCGTAGTTCTAACAGCTTTTTATATGAGCGCATTCGTGAAACTCGCGGCATGAACTATGGCGATTACGCATACATTGAATACTTTCCACGTGGTATGTTTCAAACCAAGCCAGATGCAAACCTAGGGCGCTCAGAGCAAATATTTCAAGTGTGGTTACGCCCACTTCGCTCTAATAACGATGCGCACTTTGCAACACGTACCGCCTTGTTTGAGCTAGATAAGCTAATTAAAAATGGTATGAGCGAAGGTGATTTTGAAGCTACGCGTAACTTTTTAATTAACTTTGTGCCGCAAATGGTTGCAAGTCAAAATCGCCAATTAGGTTACGCGCTTGATAGCGAATTTTACAACACTGATAACTTTGTAAGTTACGTAACTAATAAACTTAAAACGCTAACGCTTGCTGATGTTAATCGCGTTATTAAAGAAAACTTACAAACAGACAATGTTCACTATGTATTTATTACTGGTGACGGCGCTGGTATGCAAAAACGTTTAGCATCGCAGCAAACATCACCAATGATTTATAACACTAATAAACCTGCTGAATTAGTGGTTGAAGATAAAGTAATTGCTGATTATAAATTAGCAATTCCTGCAAAAAATATTGAAGTGATGAAAGTCGATAAAGTATTTCAATAATTTAAGTGTTTTTTAAGCGTTAAAATAATGCCTCGGTGCTATAAGCATCGAGGCATTTTTATTATTTAATAATGAAACTTAATAAACAGTTATACCTAATAACCAGAACAAATAACTAAGGGATTAACACCTTAGTGGTTAAATCCGTTAGACTTGGGAAAAGGCTATTTTATATCAACTTAAGGCAGTGCAGTATTATGCGTCATGCAATTTGGCAACAGCTTCGCGACGAAGCTAACGATGTAGTAAAACGTGAACCATTATTAGCAAGTCATGTTTATTCATGTGTTTTAAATCATGATTGTTTAGGTTCGGCATTGAGCTTTATTGTTGCTAATAAGTTGGCTGATGCGGTGGTATCTGCATTCACTATCCGAGAGCTGTTTGACCAAGCATTTGTAAAATGTGACCGTATGCTATCTTTTGTTGCTGAGGATATTAAAGCTGTAAAAGACCGCGATCCGGCATCAGAAACCTATCTTACGGTTATATTAAATCTAAAAGGTTTTCATGCTATTCAGGCGCACCGTTTGGCTAATTGTTTGTGGCAACAAAATCGCAAAGAGCTAGCGCGCTTTATTCAAAGCCGTAACTCTGAAGTGTTTGGGGTCGATATTCACCCAGCATGTAAAGTGGGTAAAGGCATTATGTTTGACCACGCAACCGGTATTGTTATTGGTGAAACAGCGGTAATTGAAGATAACGTATCAATTTTGCAATCTGTAACGCTTGGCGGTACAGGTAATGAGCAGGGCGATCGTCATCCTAAAATTAGAGCAGGCGTATTAATTGGCGCCGGCGCTAAAGTACTTGGTAATATTGAAGTAGGTGAGGGCGCACGAATTGGTGCGGGCTCAGTTGTGCTTAGCAATGTTCCACCACACACAACCGCTGTTGGCGTACCCGCTAAAATTATTGGTCGACCGGATTGTGAGTGTCCGGCGCAAAGTATGAACCAAAACTTTTTAGCAAATCCTGAGCCTGAAAACGAATCGCACACGAGTGCAATGCTATAAGTAATAAAAAATAATAAAACTTAAAAGGAATTAACATGAACAAGAATAGTTTATTGGCTCTAGGGATTGGGTTTATTGCGGGTGTAGGTTTAACTTGGAGCTACTTTAATGCAGCTTCAAGTCATCCGGAATCTGTTAAGTCGCAGCCAAGTTATGAAAAACAGAAAAAGCTTCATACTGAACAACAAAGTAATGAGGTATTGAGTAATGCAGACTCTGCAGTACCTGAGCAAGTCGCTAGTATAGAGCCCGCTGAAGACAGGCCTACAACCAATTCAGAAACCCAAATGCTTGATGAACTACCTTTAGAAGAGCAAGTAACTCAGCTTAAGCAGCAACTCGCCGAACAGAAAGCGGCGCTCAAAAGTGTTTTAAAGAAAATGAGGGGCCCTTCAGATTTTGAGCAGATTTTACGTGATAAATTTGAAAATCAAACGCGCGATGAAGAATGGGCTTATCGTACTGAAATGGCATTACAAGATTTTTTATTAACAGCTGATTTATCAATTATTCCTGACGTTGTTAGTGCAAAATGTAAAAAAACAGTATGTGAATTTGAACTTGCCGCCCCCATTGATAACGACACATTTGGTAATGCTCAATGGCGAGAGCTAAACGATAAGTTGATGGAACAAGAGTTTTGGCAACAATTTAAAAGCACTACCTCCACATCGAGCGATAGCGAACTTAAAATGTTGCTAAGTACAGAGCTTTAAATAATTTGTGATTCTATAGAGCCATCGACTAACTCTGTAACTAAAACATCGCCTGTTTTAATTTGCCCCACAGATTTAACTACTTTTCCTTGCTGTGTTTTAGTGATGCTATAACCGCGCGCTAAAACATTAAGCGGACTTACCGAGTCTAACCTGCTTGCTTGCAGTGCTAAGCTATTATTCGCTTGTTGTAACTGATGCTGTATAGCTTGGTTTAGCCTAGCTTGTAATTGCGAGAGTTGATGGCTTGCTGAAGCGAGTTTTTTATCAGGTGATTGGCGCATCAAACGAGGCGTTAAGTTATTGAGTGTGCGTTCTTGCTGATATAAACGATTACGCATAGCTTGTTGCAGCGCAATGCTTAGCTCATCCAAACGTTGTGATTTTTGACTAAGCTGACTACGCGGATGACACAAATTAAGGCGGTGTTGTAACTGCGTTGCTAATGCGCGTTTATCGGCAATACCGTGCTTAAACGCGTTAGATAAACGATTAACCAATTGCGTTACTTTGTTGTGTAACTCTTGCGTATTTGGGCTTACAAGCTCAGCTGCGGCTGATGGAGTTGCTGCACGAACATCAGCAACGTAATCGCTAATGGTTGTATCTATTTCATGGCCTACTGCACTTACTATCGGTAATTCACTTTCAAAAATAGCTCGTGCGAGCTGTTCGTGATTAAAACACCATAAATCTTCAAGTGATCCGCCGCCTCGTCCTAAAATAAGTACGTCAACTTCATCACGAGCATTAGCTAATTCAATTTGATTAATTAAATGTAGGTGTGCTTCTTTGCCTTGTACCATAGCAGGGTAAATGATTACCTCTAGCTGCGGCGCACGGCGTTTAAGTACCGTTAAAATATCTTTTATAGCAGCGCCGGTTGCAGAGGTAATAACACCAATACGATTAATGTTTTGCGGAAGTGGTTTTTTATACGCAGAGCTAAATAATCCTTCGGCGGCCAAACGCATTTTAAGTGCATCGAATTCTTGTTTTAGCTGACCTTCGCCGGCCGGTTCCATATGCTCAACAATAAGCTGGTAGTCACCGCGAGGTTCATAAAGTGATACACGCGCTTTTACTGTAACTTGCGCTCCATTTGCAGGGCGATAGCTTTGGTTGCGATTATTCCCACGCCACATAGCAGCTTTAATTTGTGCTTTATCGTCTTTTAACGAAAAGTACCAATGTCCAGATGCAGGGGTAATAAAGTTAGAAATTTCGCCCGTGAGCACTAAAGATGCAAAACCTTGCTCAAGGATTGTGCGAATTTCTCTATTAAGGCGTGAAACGGTGTAAACCGCCTGCGAAGGCTTCGAAAACATAAAAAACAACCTAAAACTATTTATAAAGCAAGGGTCTATTGACCTTTGTAGATTAAAATTTGTTCAAACTAGGGGCGATTTAATCGCGGCGCGAGGTTTGTAACCTAGTGGGCTAAGTAAAAACCGAGTAACAAAGAGTTAATCGCCCCTAGGCTGAACCCTTTGGGCAGCGCTTGTTTGGAATTGATGCTACGTTATCGCCTATTTATAGGGAATAACCACACTGCATAGGCTCTGCCTTGCCTAAATACCTAACAAACTGCTGCAAATTTAACCTTGAAAGGCTAATAGACCCTATATTATCATAAATATTTGCGAAATATTATTTACTCATGCCAACAACGCTGTTAAAATTTGGCCGCAATTCCTTATCTTAGATCCACATGTGAGAAGTTGCCAAAATGCTTAGAATCGCTAAAGAAGCTCTTACCTTTGATGACGTACTTTTAGTACCTGGTCATTCTACTGTTTTGCCACACACGGCAAATATTTCAACTCGCTTAACGCGTGGTATCAAACTTAACTTGCCGCTTATTTCAGCATCTATGGATACTGTTACAGAAGCTCGTTTAGCTATTGCCCTTGCGCAAGAAGGTGGTCTTGGTTTTATTCATAAAAACATGACTATTGAAGAACAAGCGAAAAACGTACGTAAAGTTAAAACCTACGAAGCAGGTATTGTTTCATACCCTGTAACGGTCACTGCCGATTTAACAATTGCAGATGCAATTGAGCTTTCGCACGAAAAAGGTTTTTCAGGCTTTCCGGTTACCGACAGCAATAATGTGCTTGTAGGCATTGTTACCAGTCGTGATATGCGTTTTGAAACTAAGCTTGAACAGCCTGTTTCTACCGTTATGACTAAAAAAGAAAAGCTTGTTACCGTTAAAGAGGGCGCAGCACGCGAAGAAATTTTAGGCTTAATGCACGAACACCGCATTGAAAAAATCCTTGTTGTTGATGATGAATTTAAACTCAAAGGCATGATCACAGTAAAAGATTACCAAAAAGCCCAAGACAAACCTGACGCATGTAAAGATGACCAAGGTCGTTTACGTGTAGGTGCTGCTGTAAGTGTTGGCGCAGGTACTGATGAGCGTATTGCTGCATTAGTAGAAGCGGGTATTGATGTTTTACTTATCGATACATCGCATGGTCACTCTCAAGGCGTTATTGACCGTGTTACTAAAACTCGCAAAGAGTACCCAGACTTACAAATTATTGCAGGTAACATTGCAACGGCTGAAGGTGCGATTGCACTAGCTGATGCCGGAGCGGATGCAGTTAAAGTAGGTATCGGCCCTGGTTCTATCTGTACTACACGTATTGTTACCGGTTGTGGCGTTCCACAAATTACCGCTATTTCAGATGCTGTTGAAGGCTTAAAAGGTCGCGACATTCCTGTTATTGCTGATGGTGGCATTCGTTTTTCTGGTGATATTGTCAAAGCACTTGTTGCTGGTGCATCGTGTGTAATGGTGGGTTCTCTTCTTGCTGGTACAGAAGAAGCACCAGGTGAAGTTGAATTGTACCAAGGCCGTTATTACAAATCTTACCGTGGTATGGGCTCATTGGGCGCGATGGATCAAAAAGAAGGTTCATCAGATCGTTACTTCCAAAAATCAAACGAAGCAGACAAGTTAGTACCTGAAGGTATTGAAGGTCGCGTAGCTTACAAAGGTCCTATTGCAACGATTATTCATCAGCAAGTGGGCGGCCTACGAAGCGCTATGGGCTTAACGGGTTGCGCAACAATTGAAGAGCTAAATACAAAACCACAATTTGTACGTGTTACTTCAGCAGGTATGGGTGAGTCGCACGTTCATGATGTGCAAATCACTAAAGAAGCACCAAATTACCGCTTAGGTTAAGCAGCGTAATTAATTTAATATACTGGGCTTGCTTTGCAAGCCCTCTTTTTAGTCGTTTATATAAATACCAATTGCATTAATAAAGTGGTCAATTATTGCGACAGATAAATGGCTCAATAACGAGGCAAAAATTTCGATTTTTAGTTCTTCTAAATAAGAAATTTTTAACGTGGTTAGTGAGTTATTTAGCCTGCAAGACTTAGTAATGTTTAATAAAATTGGTATTCAAAGCGGCATTTAGCATCAGACTTTACGAGATACTCCATGAGCAAAGATATTCACGATTCACGAATTCTCATTTTAGACTTTGGTTCACAATACACTCAATTAATCGCCCGTCGTGTGCGTGAAATTGGTGTTTACTGTGAACTTTGGGCATGGGATGTGACTGAAGAGCAAATCCGCGAGTTCAACCCACAAGGTATTATTCTTTCTGGTGGCCCAGAATCAACAACACTTGAAAACAGCCCGCGCGCTCCTGAGTATGTATTTAATGCAGGCGTGCCTGTGCTAGGTATTTGCTACGGCATGCAAACAATGGCAGCTCAACTTGGCGGAAGTGTACACAGCTCTGATAAAAAAGAGTTTGGCTACGCACAAGTTGAAAAAGTAGGCAGCTGTGCATTATTTGATGCAATTGAAGACCATATTACTGATGGCGGCAACGGCATACTTGACGTATGGATGAGTCATGGCGATAAAGTAATGGACATTCCAGCTGATTTTACAACAACAGCTAAAACATCTACTTGTCCACATGCTGCAATGTCTAACGAAGAAAAGCGTTTTTACGGCGTACAATTTCACCCAGAAGTAACGCATACTCATCAAGGGTTACGTTTGCTTGAGCGTTTCGCTATTGATATTTGTGGCTGTGAAAAATTATGGACTCCTGCAAAAATCATCGATGATGCTATTGAGCGTATTAAAGAAACTGTAGGTGATGACGAAGTCATTTTAGGTCTATCTGGTGGTGTTGATTCATCAGTTGTGGCTATGCTTATTCACCGTGCAATTGGCGCAAAGCTAACATGTGTATTTGTTGATAATGGTTTACTTCGTTTAAACGAAGGTCAGCAAGTTATGGACATGTTTGGTAATAAATTTGGCTTAAACATTGTTAAAGTTGAAGCTGAAGAGCAGTTTTTAAATGATTTAGCTGGTAAGTCAGACCCAGAAGATAAACGTAAAGCCATTGGTCACACGTTTATTAATGTATTTGATGAGCAAGCCAAAAAGCTTAAAAATGCGAAATGGTTAGCGCAAGGTACAATTTATCCTGACGTTATTGAATCTGCGGCATCTGCCACAGGTAAAGCGCATGTTATTAAATCTCACCACAATGTGGGCGGATTACCAGATGACATGAAAATGGGCCTTGTTGAGCCATTGCGTGAATTATTCAAAGATGAAGTGCGTAAAATTGGTCTAGAACTTGGTTTACCGTACGACATGCTTTACCGTCATCCTTTCCCTGGACCAGGCTTAGGTGTACGTGTACTTGGCGAAATCAAAAAAGAGTACTGTGATTTACTACGCCGCGCAGATGCGATTTTCATCGAAGAGCTACACAAAGCTGAGCTTTACCATAAAGTAAGCCAAGCGTTTACTGTATTCTTACCAGTTAAATCGGTAGGGGTTATGGGCGATGCACGTAAGTACGATTGGGTTGTATCACTTCGTTGTGTAGAAACAATCGACTTTATGACAGCACGCTGGTCACATTTACCATATGAGTTTTTAGGTGTGGTTTCAAACCGTATCATTAACGAAATTGATGGTATTTCTCGTGTTGTTTACGATATTTCAGGTAAACCACCTGCAACTATCGAATGGGAATAATTAATTTTAGTTTTAATTAACTAATTTTAAGTGATTAAAAAACGGCGAATTAGCATGCTAATTCGCCGTTTTGTTTATTTAAAAAGCAGTTGAACTAAAAGAGTGATTTTTCTCTTTACCTTTGGCGAAACTTCTCTATAATTCGTTGTCATTGCAGGGGCGTAGTTCCAATTGGTAGAACAGCGGTCTCCAAAACCGATGGTTGGGAGTTCGAATCTCTCCGCCCCTGCCATTTCTTCTTTACATCGTTTTTATTACTTCTTATATTGTTCAAATGTCTAATCTACTGAGTTGTTATGCATCCACGTTACGCAGCTATTTTTGATATAGAAAATCTTGAACTCAATCAGCATTATTGTTCTCAAACAAATGACCAAGCAGATACTTTATCGCAAAGCACGACAGCTAGTTCTTTAACGATAAATGAGCAACTATTTGCAGACATTAAGCTCAGTGCAGGGGCTATTATTGTAAATAGCGTTGTACAGGGTAGTGAGATGCAATTAAACGACAATCAGCTTACATTGCCAACCCCACAGCTTAACGCCTCTGAGAAGCGTGCTTTATGGGCTTTAATGAGTGAACACCTTGATAAACTTTAAATCAGTAGATGAAACTGCAATACCTCAATTAATGGCCATCGAAACAGCATGTCATAGCCATCCGTGGACTTTAAATACAATGAGTTCATGTATAGGTGGGCGCTATTTTAATGTTGCCGCATTTGATGAGATGAGCATGATTGGTTTTTATATTGGTGAAAAAGCAGGGCCTGATTTTACGCTTATGGATATTTGTGTAACACCAAGCCACCAGGGTAAGGGTATTGCAAGGCAGTTGTTAGCTCAGTTTATTGAATATGGTGAACAGCAAAATGCTGAAAACCTCTTTTTAGAAGTACGCGAATCTAATACGCGGGCTATTGCGCTATACGAGAACGCTGGCTTTACAGAGATGTCAGTGCGTAAAAACTACTATCCAAGTGATAATCCGGCCAAAAATGGCTTTGAAGACGCTATTTTAATGGGCATGGCATTAGGTTTAAACTTTTCATAATTAAAGTCGGTGGTTAGCGTTTTAAGCATAGAGCACTAACGCACCGAACTTGTACTATTTTGTAAGTTTTCTTTTAGGTTACTTTGCCACTAATTGCTTGCTCAATGGCTGCTATTAATTTATTTACCAGCTCGTCTCTTGGCACTTTATTGTTACTTTTTAAATTTTCTTCAAGTGCCGCAGCGCTGTGATAAATTTCATCAAAATTAAAGCACCCAGAACTACCTTTAATACTGTGCGCTATACTTCTTAATGCTTCCCAGTCATTACAATGTTGCAGAGTTTTAACTTCTTCTAAATAAGTAGGTAAGTTGGCTAAATAGTTATCAGTAATTTGCTGAAACTTTTCGCTTTTTAATAAGCTGTCCCACTTATTTTGATTATCCTTTTCAAGATGTAGGTAGCTTACGAGTACATTTTCCAGAGCATCTTTATCAATGGGTTTAGCGAGTGCTTTGTTGCAGCCAGCTTCTAGGTAAGTGCCTATATCGTGGTTCATTACATTAGCAGTAAGGGCAATAATGGGGCCATCGTATGCTGCATGACGAAGCATTTTAGTCGCTTCTAATCCGCCCATTACAGGCATTTGCATATCCATTATAATAAGCTGATAGTCATTAACGAGTGCCATTTCTACAGCTTGGGCGCCATTACTAGCAATATCGGGTTCAAGGCCCCAAGTTTGCAGTAATAATTTAATTAATAGTTGGTTATCAGGGTTATCCTCAGCGACTAAAATATTAGCCTCAAAGTTATTGGTCGCAAACGATAAGAGAGGGTCTTTCTCTGGTATTAACTGGCTTTCTTGCGTTAAAAACTCAAGCATTGGTTGATCATCAGATAACTGACACGACACCCTAATTGTAAAGCGGCTACCAACGCCAACTTCACTTTCAAGCGTTACATCGCCACCAAGTAACAGTGCTAAATTTTTAGAAATACACAACCCAAGGCCTGTACCACCAAAACGACGTGTGGTTGTGGCATCGGCTTGCTCAAACGGTTTAAACACACGCTCTATTTGATGCTCAGACATACCAATGCCGGTATCTTTAATTACAAATTCTAGCTTTTGACTTGCTTGTAAATAATGCACGCAAATAGACACACTGCCATTTTCGGTAAATTTAACAGCGTTATTTGCAATATTTATAAGTATTTGTTTTAAGCGGGTCACATCACTATAAATGGTGCGAGGTAGCGGCAGTTGGTAATCAATATTAAGGGTTAATTGTTTTTCTTGTGCCAGTGGTTGAATAATTGATTCAATGTCATGCACAAGCTGCACTACGTTTAACGCAGACAAATCGACAGCTAGCTTTTCAGCTTCAATTTTAGATAAGTCGAGTATATTATTTATTAACTCTAGTAAGTGTTTTGAATTACGTAAAATAGTGCTTAGATGTTGTTTGTCGTTGGCTACTTTGTCGTTGTGGAGTAATTGCTCTGTAAAGCCCATAATAGCCGTAAGTGGCGTTCGTATTTCGTGACTCATATTAGCTAAAAAACGACTTTTAAGCTGATTAGCTTGCTCGGCTTGGCCAATTGCAAGCTCTAGTTGGCTGTTCATGGCTTCAAGTGCTTTAGTACGACTTTCTACTTTATCTTCAAGGTGGTGTTTATATTCTTCAAGCTGCTGCTGGTAGTGTCTAATTTGATTAACCATGTGGTTAAAGTCGTTAAACAAAACACCCACTTCGTCATTTGTATGAGCTGGTAAGTGCACCGACAAATCGCCATCACCAACACGGTGGCTTGCAGCACCTAATAATTCAATTGGGTTAAGTAATAAATTACGTACCACTATAAAAATTAATATTGGCAGGGTGATTATCGAAATAATAACAATTAAGCCTGTTATTAGGCTTATGGCTTTACCAGATTGATAAAGCACACCTTTGGGAATGGTTGAAACGTAATAATATCCACCGGGCATTTGTACGGCAAAAATCATTCGCTCTATTTTATCTATGCTTGAGAGTTCAATGGTAGAAAGCATGCCTATATCGGCAAGATCATGTACTTGGTTAAGTTCATATTCGCTTATGTATTGGCCGCGCATGTTGTAGTCGGAGCTAAATAAAATTTTCCCGTCTTTGGTCAACATTAAATTAAGTGTGTTGTTATATGGCGCTTCTAAAATACTGGAGTTGAGTATTGAAGGCTCTATATGTATTACAATAAAACCAAGCTGCTGTGGACGTTTCAAGTAGTAATCAACGCTGTCAATTCGTTGAATGAAATATAAGCTCGTGGTGCCATCGTCCTTTTGAATCATAAATTGCTGTGTACTTAAATTACTTTGCAATACTCGATTAAAAAATGGATAGCTTTTAGGCGCTGTTGTTAGGTTATTAGAGTAGTAGGCATCACTTTTCCCACTTGCTGAAACTAAATTAATGCTAATTATATCTGGATAAGCTTCGCTGTAACTGGCAAATACATCCATAAGCGCGCCAAGTTTTCGGGTGTAATTACCGTTGGCACTAATATCGTTTGCTAAAAAGTCACTAAGTACTGGCGAATTTGAGAGTAGTTTTGCAGTAGAGTGAAAAGAGTCGATATAGTTGAATATTTTTTGCTGTTGTTGCTCAACAAAACGGCTCATTATTAAATCAGCTTGTTTTTGTGTTGAATTAGTGACATTGGTGAGCGTAAAGCCACCTAAAAATAGCAGTGGCAGAATAACAAGAGGTGTTATATACCATAATAATCTTATACTTAACTTACTGGTTTTCATGACCAAACGACTTATCCTCCATGCAATCTGCCAATAATATGCGTTACGACCTGATTACACAAGCTTATAGCGGTCTTGGTGGCTAAATTACAATCATTAGTTGCATGATCTTTAGCTCTTTTTTTTATGTTTAAGTTATTTAAATTTAACAAGTTACATGGATATAATATTAATTCGCTGTTTAAAAAACTTACATAGTTTTACATCTTTTAAAGTTACTAATTAAAGTTGATGCATTGCCAAGCGTGACATTAAAAGGACACGTTGACAGTCTAAGTCCAGCAAGTGGTGTAAGTTACTCCACTATTGATGCGCATAATGCGACAGGCAACTTTACTAAAATAGCGCAGCGCCTACCGGTAAAGATTAGTTTAGATGCTGAGCAGCCTTTACTTAGTCAACTACGTGTTGGAATGTCGGTTGTACCTACTATTGATGTTGTTAAGTAACTACTCATTTTTATTTAAACGATCTACGAGCAAATTGTAGGTCGTTTAAATATCGCTTGCTGTACACATTTATTTTAAAGCTAAGATATTTTTAAGTAGATAGCACACTTTTATACCGACTCCTGTTACAATTGCCATTATTAAAAAATCAACTATTGACGCTTTATTATCAGCTGTTTGCAACGTGAAAATCAGCGAGAATAGTAGTTAATTACGATCAACATAACGGGTTTACTCGCAGACGCTTATTAAAATGCATTCAACCCCGCATATAAACTAAAAGAATTTATCAATGGCAGACCAGACTATTATCAATGAAATCAGCAAGCGAAGGACCTTTGCTATCATCTCTCACCCGGATGCTGGTAAAACAACGATTACCGAAAAAGTATTGTTATTCGGACAAGCTATTCAAAGAGCTGGTACTGTAAAAGGTCGCGGCTCTAACCAGCATGCTAAATCTGACTGGATGGAAATGGAAAAAGAGCGTGGTATATCAGTTACTACGTCTGTAATGCAATTTCCATATAACGACGCACTTGTTAATTTACTTGATACGCCAGGACACGAAGATTTCTCTGAAGATACGTACCGTACATTAACAGCAGTAGATTCGTGCTTAATGGTTATTGATGCGGCTAAAGGTGTAGAAGACCGTACCCGTAAGCTAATGGAAGTTACACGCCTGCGTACCACACCTATTGTTACATTTATGAACAAATGTGACCGTGATATTCGTGACCCAATGGAAGTGCTGGACGAAGTTGAAACAGAGCTAAATATTGCCTGTGCACCCATTACTTGGCCAATTGGTTGTGGTAAAGAGTTCAAAGGTGTTTATCACATTCATAATGATGAAGCTGTTTTATATAAAACGGGCCAAGGTCATAAAATTCAAGATGTTCGCACAATTAAAGGCCTTGATAATCCAGAGTTAGATATAGCCATTGGTGAAGACTTAGCTGCGCAGTTACGTGATGAGCTTGAGCTTGTTATTGGTGCATCAAACGAATTTGATTTAGATCTGTTTTTAGCCGGTGAGCTTTCGCCAGTTTATTACGGTACCGCACTTGGTAACTTTGGTGTTGATCACGTGTTAGATGGTTTAACTAAGTGGGCGCCAACGCCATTACCACGTGAAACCGAAGACAGACTAATTGTTGCAACTGAAGAAAACTTTACCGGGTTTGTATTTAAAATTCAGGCCAACATGGACCCTAAACACCGTGACCGTATTGCATTTATGCGTATTGTATCGGGTAAGTACAGCCAAGGCATGAAAATGAATCACGTGCGAATTGGCAAGCAAGTGAGCATTTCTGATGCGGTAACCTTTATGGCGGGCGATCGTGAACGTGCCGCAGATGCTTTCGCTGGCGACATTATTGGCTTGCATAACCACGGTACAATTCAAATTGGTGATACGTTCACGCAAGGCGAAAAACTTAAATTTAGTGGTATTCCTAACTTCGCCCCTGAACTATTTCGTCGTATTCGCCTTCGCGATCCGCTTAAGCAAAAGCAATTGCTAAAAGGTTTAGTACAGCTTTCTGAAGAAGGGGCTGTACAGGTATTTAGACCACTTATTAATAACGACTTAATAGTAGGCGCGGTAGGCGTACTTCAGTTTGATGTGGTTGTAGCGCGTTTAAAAGCAGAATATAACGTTGATGCTATTTATGAAGGCGTAAACGTGAATACGGCACGCTGGGTAAGCAGTGATGACGTTAAAAAGTTTGAAGAATTTAAACGTAAATGCGAAAGCAATTTAGCTCTCGATGGCGGTGATAACTTAACTTACATTGCACCGAGCCGTGTAAACCTTAACTTATCGGTAGAGCGTTACCCAGAAGTAACGTTTAGCCATACACGCGAAAACTAGAGCTCATTTACAAGAATTAAAAGAAAACCTGCTTTGGCGGGTTTATAAAGGTAAAAAAATATGAATATTCGTACTATTTTAATTGAAAAAGCCATTGCAGCTATGGTCGGTGCAGGCTTACCTGAAGACACAAACCCGGCAGTAACGCAAAGCACGCGTCCACAATTTGGTGATTACCAAATTAATGCAGCCATGGGCGCAGCTAAAAAAATGAAAAGCAACCCGCGTGAGCTTGCACAAAAAATTATTGATAACCTTGATGTAAGCGATATTGCACAAAAGACTGAAATTGCGGGTCCAGGTTTTATTAATATTCATTTAAAGCCTGAGTTTTTAGCGCAAAGCGTGAAAGCGGCTAACAATGATGCAAAACTAGCTGTAAACGAACATGCTAAGCCACAAAAAGTAGTTGTTGATTATTCATCACCAAACCTAGCTAAAGAAATGCACGTAGGTCATTTACGTTCAACTATTATTGGTGACTCAATTGTACGTGCGCTTGAATTTAGAGGCGATACGGTTGTGCGTCAAAATCACATGGGTGATTGGGGGACGCAATTTGGTATGTTAATCGCGCATTTAGAAGATCAAATTAGTCAAGGCGTTGACTTAGATACTGTTGCGCTTGCTGATTTAGAAACTTTTTACCGCGATGCTAAAAAACGCTTTGACGACGAGGAAGGCTTTGCAGATAAAGCACGTGACTACGTTGTTAAATTACAAGGCGGCGATGCGCATTGTGAAAAACTTTGGAAACTATTTATAGCCACCTCAGTTAAACACTCTGAAGAAGTATACAAGCGTTTAAATGTAACGCTTACCCAAGCCGATATTATGGCTGAAAGCGCATACAACGCAGAGCTTAACGATATTATTAGCCTACTTAAAGATAAAAACATTGCCGTAGAGTCGCAAGGCGCGCAAGTGGTGTTTTTAGATGAGCTAGCTAATAAAGATGGCGAGCCATCAGCGTTTATCGTACAAAAATCTGGCGGTGGTTTTTTATATGCAACAACAGACTTAGCGGCATGTGACTACCGTTCAAATAAATTAGGTGCTGATCGCATCTTAATTTTTGTAGATGCACGTCAAAATCTACACTTTAACCAAGTAGAGCTAACAGCGCGTAAAGCTGGTTTATTAAGAGACGAAACAAGTTACGAGTTTTGCCCGTTTGGCACCATGATGGGCGCCGATAATAAACCATTTAAAACACGTACTGGCGGCACAGTAAAACTTGCTGATTTATTAGAAGAATCAATTAACCGCGCAGCAGCAAAATTAGCTGAACGTGAGTCTGATTTAAGTGATAGCGATCGCAGCGAAATTGCCCGTAAAGTAGGTATTGGTGCAGTTAAATACGCCGACCTTTCTAAGCACCGTACCAGTGATTACATTTTTAACTGGGACAGCATGCTAAGTTTTGAAGGCGCAACTGCTCCTTACTTACAATATGCTTATACACGCGTACGCAGTATTTTCCGCAAATCAGGCGTTGATGCTGCTACATTAAATTCAGACGTTGCAATTGTCGAGCCTCAAGAAAAAGCACTTGCACTTAAGCTACTACAGCTCGAAGAAGTACTTGATTTAATGATCAGCGAAGCAACACCGCACGTACTATGTGGTTACTTATACGAGCTTGCAAGCTTATACATGACATTTTACGAAGCCTGCCCAGTACTTAAAGAAGGCGTAGAGCCAAGCGTGCGCGATAGCCGTTTAGTGTTGTGTAATTTGGTTTCTAAAACTCTTGAAACGGGATTGGATTTGCTAGGCATTGAAGTTATGGAGCAAATGTAATCACCGTCGTATTTTAACCTAATACTGCGTTATCCAATCCGACTTACCCTAATCACATACAAACCGTATGTCCATAGGGATAAGTCGGGTTGAATGCCTTGTCTTAGGCTAAACTACTTAGGTGAACCGTCTGCTGCGTGTAGTTCGCTTTGACTGCGTTGTCGTGCTTTTTTAGCCTAAGTCACATACTAAATGTATGCTCCTTGGCATAAAAAGCACTCCGCCTTGTCAGCACTTCTACACTTGCAGATATCTGAGCTGTGTAGTTTGCGTTGTAGGTTGGGTTGAGTGAAACGAAACCCAACGATACACCTGAGACTCTATGTTTACTGCTATGGAATACACCCGAGACTCGGTGTTATTGCTATCGCATATACCTGAATCTTAATATTTTTTATTACTCAATATCTATTGTTTTAAGCTCGCTACTCTAAGCTCTTTTCTAAGTCTTTATTTAAAGGATTTGTTATGAAACTCGAAGATATCCGCCGTGAATACCTGCAAGACGCGTTAAGCGAAGATAACTTGCAAGATGACCCATTCAAGCAGTTTGAAACATGGCTTGAGCATGCTGTAGCAAGCCAATTACCCGATCCAACAGCGATGGTTGTAGCAACTGTTGATGAAACCGGTCAGCCTTCACAGCGTATTGTGCTTTTAAAGCACCTGGATGATAACGGCTTTGTATTTTTTACCAATACAGGTTCGCGTAAAGCGCAGGAGCTTAAAGGCAATAACAAAATTTCCTTGCACTTTCCGTGGCACCACATGGAACGCCAAGTTATTGTATACGGTGAGGCTAAACCATTACCTACCTCTGCTGTGGCAAAGTACTTTTTATCTCGTCCTAAAGAAAGCCAATTAGCAGCGTGGGCATCAGCGCAAAGCCGTCCGGTGTCATCACGTAAAGTACTAATGGAAACCTTTGCTAATATGAAAAATAAGTTTGCTAAAGGTGCAATTCCATTACCTGATTTTTGGGGCGGTTATTGTGTAGTGCCCACTAAAATTGAGTTTTGGCAAGGTGGGGCGCATCGTTTACATGATCGTTTTATGTATCAGCGCCAAGCAGATAATAGCTGGCAAATTACACGCTTAAATCCTTAATAAATAGATGAGTAAGTAACCGTGCAATTTATTGACTCTCATTGCCACCTCGATTTTAGTGAGTTTGATTCAAGTCGTGAATCGCTCATAACCGAGTGTGTCGCAAAGGGAGTTAATCAGTTTGTTGTACCGGGTATTACGCTTGCTCAATCGCATACTCTTATAGAGCTCAAAGCAACCTATCCAAGTATAAAAATAGCGGCAGGGCTACATCCTTACTTCTTAGATCAACATAGAGAATTGCATATAGAAGCGTTATTTGACTTTGCAACTACAAATAAGCATCAGCTGGTGGCCATTGGTGAGTGTGGGCTTGATAGAAGCATTGAAAACCTCTCTAAACAAACTTATTTATTTGAACAGCAAATAGGGCTTTCTAATGAGCTAAGCTTACCGCTCATTGTACATCACAGGCAAAGCCATGATTTAATTGCGCAAGCGTTTAAACGTTGTAAGCCAAAAAATGGGGGAGTGATTCATGCATTTTCAGGTTCAATCCAACAAGCGAAGTACTATATCAAACAGGGCTTTAAGCTTGGCGTAGGCGGTGTTATTACCTATGAACGTGCAGCTAAAACCCGTGCTGTTATTACCGCTATTGAGCCCGAGCACTTAGTGCTTGAAACAGATTCACCTTCAATGCCGTTAAGTGGCTACCAAGGGGAGGTTAACACGCCATTGCATATACCTGATGTGTTTGACGCACTATGTGATTTAAAGCCACACAGCGAAAAAGAGACGCTTGCAAAGCAACTTTATGATTCTTGTTCAGATGTTTTTTGCATATAACGATTTACCTGCCAGCGCTTTAATCCGCGGCCTAACTGCCACGTAAATATACAAGCAATCACTAGCATTAATAAAACCTGCCTGCCTAAGTCATGAAAATGATTATGGCTGTCGGATATTGCAGCGCGAGTTAAATAAGTAATAGATACAAAACCTATAGGGCGGTCATCATCGCTTATAACAGGTTCCATAAAAGGTGTTTTTAACTTACTTATTCCGGGGGTAGAATCAGAAAGTTGACCATAAACATGGTGCGACTGCCAATTGTCGCTACTGGCTAATAAAATACCCTGTTGATCGTAAATAGTGGCCGAAAGCACGAACTCATCTTTACTTATATCGTTACAAATTGCATTGAGCTGGGGTTTGTTTTTTTCGATTAAAGGTGTTTTAACATTTAAAGCCATAAACTGAGTGAGGCTTTTGGCGGTGCTGTCGGCGCTATCGTAAAGTAACTGGTGACTCTGAAAACTACTATTAACACCCACCCAGCTTAGTAATACAAAACAGCCAGCCGCAAGAATTAAGCGAACGAGCCGCTTTCTTTGGGATACGCTTATAGGGTTTTTAATATGGTTATTTTTCATAGTCACCGTTTATGCTACTGACAGCATTTTGATTTGATGTTACAACTACACTAACTATAACCTTAAACCCCACCTGATGGCGAATTTAGTGTTGAGAATAGCAGTTTTGAGATGCCAACTATCAGGAAAATAAAAATAAACACGGAGATCCCATGTCGCAAATCAACATGGCACAGCAAGCTGCTGAGCAACCATTACAACACTTAACTCTAAATAAATGGTTTAGCTATAGTGGTGGTGTATCTACACCTCTCGATTATATTCCAAACAAAGCATTAGGGTTATTTAGCATCGCATTTACAGGTGATTTTGCAGAAAAACACATTGCCAGTATTGTTGACTTTTTAGCGACACATAACCAAAAAGTCACCGCTATATGCCAATACCAACCTGATTTAGGGCTTGCACCAGCACTGTGTTTTTACGCGCAAAATGCAGATAAAACTATAAACCCGTTAGTACTACAAGAATTTTCATACACGCTTGATTGTCAATTAGTGCAAGTTGCTACGCCGCCTAATTTATATGAGCCTGGTTTATTGGTTATGGATATGGATTCAACTGCAATAACTATTGAGTGCATAGACGAAATAGCACGCCTTGCGAACGTATACGATGAAGTTGCTTCTGTAACTGCACTTGCAATGGCGGGTAAACTTGATTTTAGTGAGAGTTTATATCAGCGTGTAGCTAAGCTTGAAGGTATTGAAAAAAGCTTAATTGAAGAACTGAAAAGTTCATTACCATTGATGCCTGGTATTAAAATACTGTGCCAAATTTTAAAGCAACATAACTGGTATTTGGCGATTGCCTCAGGTGGTTTTGTGCCTTTTGCAGAGCGTGTACAAGAGCTGATTAATTTAGATGAAGTGCACGCTAATGTGCTCGAATTTAAAGACGACAAGCTAACAGGTAAAGTACTGGGCACGATTGTCGATGCGCAGCAAAAAGCGGTCGTATTAGAGGTGCTTCAGCAAAAGCTAGGGCTTAAAAAAGCACAAACTGTAGCTATTGGGGATGGCGCAAATGATTTAGTGATGATGGCAAAAGCTGGCCTAGGTGTGGCCGTACATGGTAAGCCTAAAGTGGTTGAGCAAGCACAAGCGGCTATTTGTGAAGGGTCATTATTGCAATTGTTGTATATGTTGGCTATTCCGTTAGAAAAACAACCAACACTTTAAAATAAATTAAGTTAAACCGCTTAACGTAAGCGGTTTAACCAAATAAGCTTACGGCGGCTCATTTGTGCTACTTGCTCTTTTTTTAGTTCTAAATGGCTTAGCGCTTCTTCAGTTATATCTACTACATCACCCACACCAGCTACGGCCCATAAGGCTTCTTCTAAATCTTTAGCTTTGTGCATTGCGTACTGACTTACGTATTTTAGCTCATTAGAAAGATAATCAGTATCGGGGCGACCTGTGCGCGATATATACAAACGCATTACGAATATAAGTTGCGATGTAATACCTTTACTAATTTGTTTATAAAAGCTTGAGTAGTCTTCACCTAAAGCGCATTGGCTAACAATAGCCTCTTCAATACTGCCTTTTCGAGGATCGAAGTTAATAGCAAGTGTAAAAGCAAGCGGTGCATCTTGGCGGCTGCGATCTTTAATATTTGGTGTTATTACATTAATAATTTGCTCTTCGGTCAGAATGCTCGAAAAGTCAGTTTTGTTACTTAATAAACCAAAGTTTTGCAAAATCACGTGCATAGGGCTGGCGTATAACCCATATCCAATTGCGCCGGTTTTAAAGTGTGCAGCTTCTTTGTGTAAATATAGCGGAAATTGGCAAACGCTTTTTGTAACCATATTTCTAAGTGCGGTAGATAAGCCTTCTACTTTAGGTGCTTCTTCAGATACTTTAAGTTTGTCTTTATTACCTTCTATTAGCTGAGTGAAAAAGGTCACGCCAGCATGGGGTAAATCAGCAATACGATTTGCTTTTAGGTTAATAGTAGTAAATGACTTACTGATGGCCATTACTTCGTACTTTAGTTCACTAAGCTTATGCTTTTTAGTTATTTTTTGAAGTTCAGGGAATGCTAAAAGTACTATATCGCCTTTTTTAAATGTGGCAGGTTGTTCGCACTCTAACTGCAAACCCATTACCGAAAAGTCACGTGTATAGCCGTTAAATACCTCATCATTAATAGTGACACTAACTGGTGTTTTATAAAGGTAGCGCTTATGCGAGCGTAAATTTACGTATTCAAGTGGCACAATATCTAAGTAGGGTGGTGTTTTGTGTTTTGCGTGGCCAAAGTGCTTGAGCTGATTTACTAATGCTTTATCAAAAGTAAGTTGTTTATAATTTGCTTGTTCAGCTTTATTGCCAATATTTGTAAGTACAACAATATACTTAACATCTTTTATAAGGCCTTTTACACGAGGTGAAGGCGGCTTATTTAATTTTTCTATATTTTCACCGGCACTATTAGGTAGTGAAAGCGGTATAAAAGAATCATCTGGATGACTTGGCATTACTTGTATTTTAAAGCACTGCCAGCTCTCTTTTTGGCTACCAAAACCTAAAAATAGATCACGTAATTTAGGGTTGTTATTTAACTCTGTACGCGTCGCTGAGTAGTAATAAATTTTACCTGATGATATATGTGTAAATGTATAGAGGTAATCTTCTTTTACTGCGGTAATTTGAGTTAGTAATTGTGTAATACGCTGATGATTAAGTATATTGTACAAACACGGTATTTTTCTTTCATCGGTAAAGTAGCGCTGAATAAAAATATTATTTTCAGTGGTAAGGCTAAGGCTTGGGTAATATTGCTCATCTTTTTTACTTAAAAACACATATAAAGACGTTACGCGAGGAATGTAGTACTGCTCATACCCCTTTGATACTACAGCATCGAGCGTATTATCTAGATTTACTTTATAACGACGCTTATTACCATGAATAAAACTTTCTAAAAAGTCATTAAAGGCATCGTTGTTTTCTATATAAGTGCGCTTTAAGCGGATGTGATTAAATTCACGAGAGATATTTTCTACTGCAACAACTTCGTATTGAATACCGTTTTTTAGGCCAAGTTCAAAGTCTTGCTCAAGGCCTACTAAGCGCATTGCGATGAGTTCGCCTTTTTTTATAGAGTAGCGCGTTGCAAGCTTAACTTTACAACCGCTTAAAGATATATCTGAGGTGCTAGCAGCAATGTTCTTTTTATCTTTGTAATCAATCGTTACTTTTATTGAGTAATTCATCCGTTCTTCACGGCGGCTCTCGTAAGAGGCAAACTTAATTACTTCAGTGTTTAAGTTATTTTCTAACTCTTGTAACTCTGATTTTTCGGCTGCTTGTTTTTGTAATACGCGGTGGTTATTTTCTGTATTCATTACGGCTTCGTAAACAGCTAAGGTGTATTCACCATGTTGTTTAAGCGCTTTTTCAAACACTTCAATGGCTGTGTCATCCATAAAGTGTTGCTTGCCGTTATGCTCATATGGTTTTACTTGGCCTGTCACTAATCCGCGAAGATCAACAAAACGTGCCACTGGCTGAGATAAACGCGACATTTCCATTTTCATTAAAAATTGCTCAGGTTTAGTTAACCCTGCGGTTTTTGATTTGAAAATTAGATCAAATTTAGCGTTGCCTAAATATGTTTTTAACTCATTCACGAGATCTTCGTGTTTGAGCATTATGTCATCAGCCATTTATAAAACCATCACCGTCTAATTGAAAAAGTAGGTATACTGTTAAGTCCATTTATTAGAAGTTCAATAAACGTTAAATCGCGCTACGTTATTAATATAGGTACAATTATTTGAGTTACTACTGTTTAGCTCTTGTTATGTATGTGTTATTTGCCATTTTATTGGCAAGTTACTTTAAACTATTACAAAGCAAAAAGTATGCCCTAAATTATAGCTAAAAAGAAACACCATGTGTATTTATTGATTGTGACGCTAGATTTTTAAGCAGGCAAGAGTTTGTTGCTAAGTAAATGCCTGAAATGGCAAAATAAGCGCCTAATAGTAAGAATTTTTTTAATTTAAAGAATAGTAGGTAAAGTTATCAATGGCTAAAGCGGCAAAAGTAGAATTTGTTTGTACCGAATGTGGCATGAACTATCAACGTTGGCAGGGTCAATGTCGCTGCGGTGCGTGGAACACATTAGCGGAATTTAAGCCTTCAGCAGGGCATAGTAAAAAAGCATCAATACGATCAAACGTTGGTGGTTATGCTGGTGGTGTTGGTGGTGGTTCTAAAAAAATCAATGATATTGCTACATCAGAGGCTGAAAAGCAGCTAACTGAAATCGGCGAGCTTGATCGCGTACTAAGCGGCGGGGTGACTACTGGCTCTGTTAATATAATTTCGGGCGATCCGGGGGCGGGTAAGACAACTTTGCTATCTGACTTAGTGGCGAGAATGTCACAACGGATGCCGTCACTTTACTGTACGGCAGAAGAATCTTTATCGCAGTTTAAAAACAGGGTAAATCGTTTAAAGTTAAACTATAACCCGGAAGAGCTTTATTTACTTTCAGAAACGAGCGTTGAAACCATCATCGAAGAGCTCGAGAAAAATAAAATTAAGTTTGCTGTTATTGACTCTATTCAAGCTGTTGTAACCGATACGGCAAATGGTAGCCCAGGCTCGCCTTCGCAAGTAAAAAGCGCCGCCCAAGCATTAACTCAGTACTGTAAGCAAAATGATGTAACTATGTTCATTATTGCTCACGTAAATAAAAATAACGAAATAGCAGGCCCTCAAACACTTGTACATATTGTTGATGCGCTTTTACACATAGATACCAACGATGGGCAAATACGAACCCTTAGGGCAAATAAAAACCGCTTTGGTGATATTGATACTGTTGGCATTTTTAAAATGTGTGAACGTGGGATGTTAAGCGTTGATAATCCAAGTGAAATATTTTTATCGGGTTCAACCACCGACTCACCTGGCTCTACTATTACCTGTATTCGTAAAGGGAATCGTAATTTATTGCTTGAGATTCAATGTTTAACTACCGAAACAGAAGCTGAATTTCCGCAGCGTGTTTGTGTTGGTTTAAATATGAATCGTATAAAAATGCTGACCGGTATATTACGTAAGCATACTAAAACTAAAATATTTCACGATACGTTTTTTAATATTGTGGGTGGTTTAAGAATTGATGAGACAGAAACCTGCATCGATTTAGCATTAGTAACCGCGTTACTTAGCAGTTTAAACGAATTTGTTGTACCTCGTACCACGTGTATTATGGGAGAACTTAGCTTAAACGGCGATGTACGCCCAATAGACAGTGGTGTACCGCGTGTTAAAGAGGCTGCACAACATGGTTTTACAGAAATATATATTCCATTTCGCAATTACCATAAATCGATGGAAGGGCTAGGCGCTAAAATTACCCCTGTAAAAACCGTACATGAGTTACTTAGTTTGATTAATTAACACTTATCGGTGATGTTCTTCAGTGTTACTCTTAAGTTGAGACACTTTATAGAAAGAATTAAATAAGGAAATGACATGAAAAAATTAGTTATAGTTGCAGCTCTTGTGGCCGCAGGCGTTGGTGGTGTTAGTTACGCAAACTACGTAGCAACTCAAGAAGTGCGTGCAGAAGTAGATAAGCAACTTGCTTTAGTAAGCGAGCAAACTGGCGCTACATTTAAATACGCTGGTTTATCGGCAAGTGTTATTTCAAAGAGTGTAGAAATAACAAACATGGAAGTAATAAGCCCTGAAGGTGACAATGTTGCTAATATTCAAAGCATTGAAATAACTGGTTACGAGCCGGATAAAATATCACCACATACATCATTTGATGTAAAAAGCTTTCAGTTTGATAAAAGCTTCGTATCAAAATTACCAGCTGATACAAACGAAATGTTAGCGTCGGCAAGTTACGACTTACATTCATCACTTGATTACGATGAAGAGTCTGGCAATAGTGATGTAGTAGTTAAGCTTGATGCAAAAGACATTGTTAGTTTTAATATGGATATGGGTTTAGCTAATTCAAAAGCGTTAATGGATGCTTCATTGGCTATTAGCAAGGCGCAGCAAGAAGCGGGTGATCAACCGCTGACGTATGAGCAAGAATTACAGCAGCAAACACTTGTTATGCAAGCAATGAGTAAATTAGAGCCGCGTAATGTTAGCTTTGCCTTAAATAACCAGGGTAAATTAAAAGATTTACTCTCAAGCGAGCTTGAAAAGCAAGGTATGACGCTTGAGCAAATGGAAATGACGCTAGAGCAACAGTTACAACAAGCTCCTGTAACTGAAGATATTGCAGAGGCTTTAACCAGCTTTGCGAAAGGTTTAAATTCATTCAGTGTGTCTGCAAAGCTACCTGAAGGTAAAACTATGATGGAAATTAACCAACAAGTTATGATGCTAGTAGGGCAACCTGAAGAGCTAGTTAAGTTTATTAACTTAGAAGTTAAAGGTGATTAGGCCTTAGTTCTGTATTAATAAAGGCGCCAATTGGCGCCTTTATTGTAATCTTATTAGCTAAAGCAATTTGCTTTTATAAGATCAGTGATTATTTGTTGTGATGGTTTTATTTTTTCCATCGCTAAAAATTCATCAGGCTGGTGTGCCTGGTTAATTGAGCCTGGGCCCATTACAATCGTTTCACAACCGAGTTGCTGGATAAACGGCGCTTCAGTGCAGTAATTTACTGCGACCGCTTTTTGCCCCGCTATTTTTTCAGCCATTTTTACTAAAGCACTGTCGGTGCTCCCACTAAATGCCGGTATTGGTTCATGTAGATCAATAACGCTCACCGCATTTGGGTATTGCTGATTTATCTCTTTCGTTGCATCGAGTACGAATGCTTGTAGTTCTTGTACACTTAAACCTGGTAATGGGCGCATATCTATATGCATTTCACAGCAACCACAAATTCTATTCGCGTTATCGCCGCCATGAATATTACCTAAGTTTAATGTTGGATAAGGGATTTCGAAGTGGTATATTGAATACTTATGCTTTAATTGTTCTTTTAAGATCATCAATTTTGTAATCACTTTATGCATTACTTCAATGGCGTTAAGACCACGTTCGGGATCGGAGCTATGCCCAGAGCGACCAACCACTCTTATTGCTGTACTCATATGGCCTTTGTGCATAAATACTGGCGTCATATCAGTAGGTTCGCCTATTATACAACGCGCAGGTTTTAAATTCGGGTGCTTACATATTTGTTGTGCACCAGCCATCGTTGTTTCTTCGTCGGCGGTGGCAAGGATTAAAATAGGCTGAGTTTGCTGCTTTTCATCAAGTTCACTAATCGCTTGTAATACAAAAGCAAAAAAGCCTTTCATATCAATACTTCCTAGCCCATACAATTTGTTATCGAGTTCGGTAAGTTTAAATGGATTATGATTCCAACGACTGTCATCAAAAGGCACTGTGTCGGTATGACCAGCTAGCATTAATCCGCCATCACCTTCTCCGCGTTTTGCTAATAAATTATAGCGCCCTTTACCTCCTTCTAATTCTATAATTTCACACGTAAAACCGATTGTTTCGCACCAACTGGCTAGGAGTTCAATTACGTTTTTATTGCTCATACACAGGTTGTCTTCAATAGCACTAATAGAAGGGGCTGCAATCAATTGTTGGTACATGGAAATAAACGAAGGCAAAGGCATAAAAAAATCCAAAATTATTATTCAATTTAATTGCATAACAATATAAAAGTATTTATGATGAATATCAATTCACTTTTTAAGCATAAATATATTAAAAGTAACGCCATGAAAATAATGCGACGATAATCAAAATTCATTAATAAAAAAGACTTAATTAGCGTCTAAGCTAGTTTAAGCGAACATTATAGATAAGTAGTAATTAATTTTAAGATAACGAGTAACAAATGAATGTAGTGATTATTGGCGCAAGCGGATACAGCGGCGCAGAGTTAGCAAGTTTAGTTGCTAAGCATCCAAACTTAACTTTAACAGGCTGTTATGTATCTGAGGGTAGCTTAGATAAAAATAAATTGCTAAGTGATTTATACCCAGAGCACCTTGGCTTACTAGACTGCCCTTTACTTCCTCTTAGCGTATCAGCTTTTGATGACATTCAAAGTGATGCTGATTACGTATGCTTATGTACCGATCACAAAGTAAGTGTTGATTTAGCGCCGCAATTTTTAGCTATGGGTAAAAAGGTATTTGATTTATCTGGTGGCTATCGTTTAGCAAGCAATGACGACTACGTTACTTACTATGGTTTTGAGCATCAACATCCAGAGCTTTTAAATGAAGCGGCTTACGGTCTAGCTGAGTGGAACCATGATGCTATCGCTAATGCAAAGCTAATTGCTGTTGCAGGCTGTTACCCAACAGCAGCGCTTAATGCGCTAAAACCGCTTAAGCAAGCAGGCTTATTGAGCAGCGAAAGTATTATTATTAATGCGGTTTCGGGCGTTACGGGTGCCGGGCGTAAAGCTAGTGTAGGAACGCATTTTTGTGAAGTGTCGCTTGCACCTTATGGTTTGTTTAACCATCGCCACGGCCCTGAAATTGAACAACACCTTGGCCACAAAGTGTTGTTTACACCGCACTTAGGTAATTTTCCGCGCGGTATTTTAGAAACTATTTATGTACAGCTTAAGCCAGGCGTTACCAAGGAAAACGTTGCATCGGCTTATCAAGTACTTTCGAGCGAGCCA
>NZ_AUTI01000425.1:0-8964 GCF_000497995.1 Pseudoalteromonas sp. TB25 | reverse complement strand
AATAAGCTCTCTGCCGATATGTGGAAACAACGCGCCCAGCAACGTGTTTATTGGACGGGTGCGGCTTTTTTTGCACAGGCCGACCTTAAGCTACAAAAACAAGGTTTATCTGTCGCGGGTATAATAAAACAGTATCAAACATGCTGTAGACCCGCTCGTTCTAGTGCTAAAACCTTTATAAAAGAGTTAGATAAGTTATCCAGCAGCAGCATTTTTACAACACTGTATGCAAAATATAATACCTGTACTGATTTTCCTGATATTAATAAAAAGCAGCTAAACACGCTTTAACGGCTGCTCTGTTTTATATAGCTACTATATTCAACCAGCCCTTGCGCATTAAAATTGGTTGAGTACTCGTTCATAAAACCATGCAAAAAATTGGTTTTATAGCACTTAACACTCGCTTTGGTGCTTAAAGCTTTAATAACTTCATCAACATTAAAGTGACTCTCACTTTCTGGGAATATGAATTCACAGGGTACATTTGCATCTAACGCTAAATAATTACGAATTTGCGACGGATAAAAGCCAATTAACTTTTTAAGGTGTGTATTGCCTGTTAATAACTGTGCCCGCCATGCTGCACTTGCCCCTGCGCTAAACGCAATACATGTGGTCGGCACTTTTAAACTCTCAAAGCATTCTAGAAGTTTGTCCGTGTATTTGTCATGGCCACACTGCTGTATAAAATTATTATAACTATCTTTTTCACTTTCAATAGCTTGAATCTTGTTGTTGTATGGGTCAACAATCACTAAATTTGAACTAATTGCCTGTGATAACTTACTTAAAGCAGGGGTTAAACCATAAATATCACTCACTATTAAGTAATTCATACTTATCCTTTAGTAACTAAAAATGGGCTTTGTAAGCAGTTGATAAGATTTATTATAAATATTTTTATAATAAATAGCTTGCACACAATTTATATATAAGTTACCTTCCCTCTCTGGTTTAAAGAAACCGCCGCGGTTAACCATTTACCCTGATCCAGTAAGCCCCGCAAAACGTATATTTGAAAGCTAAGTTATTGTACGGCGAGAACCCCTTGAATAATACCGAGATGATTTTTTATTATCATCGCAAAAGTGTCATAAAGATCGTCAACACTGTAATGAAGCTAAACACAACATCGTTAATTTATTGACTGCAATTTGCTATACAAATATAGCGCAGAATAAATAACAAGAATAAAGTGAGTTTTATTATGTCTTATAAATATAACGGGTCTATGATCCAAATAGCACATCCAGTGCAATCAATTTCAGTAAACAAACATCGTGTAATCTTCAGTGATACACAAGGTTTAAAAAATGCATTATTTCAAAAAGCGAGTGATGCACGCCAGTTTGTTAAGTGGCTAAAAGCTAACTAAGCAACATATAACTTTAATTGCCATTCTATTATTGCAATTATTGATAAGATATTATGCCAGCCTTGTTGCTGGCATTTTACTTTTTAGCCCTTTATTGGTTACAATAGTTTTACAATAATAATTACTGGTAGCTGTTGTAATGCTCCGTATATTTTTAACTTTCTTACTTTTCTTCTGTCTGAGCTCAATAAGCAATGCTAGAACCATAAACTGGCTAGCGCACGATTTTGCACCCTATTATATTTTAAATGGTCAATATCAACACCAAGGCCGTGACGAAAGCATAATTTTTTTACTTGAAAAACAACTTCCTAATATCACCTTTAACCGCATGCTTATCCCCTCAGGTAAAGTAATTCAAGAGCTGTCCAATACTTCAAATAATGTTTGTGCGTTATCGCTTTATAAAAATGATTACAGAAAAGAGCATATTTATTTCACAGACGAAAGCTCGACAACGGGCCTCTCGCCTTCAATAGCAATGCATAAAAAGCTCGCCAAAGCATTAAATATAGCGGAATCAAAAGAAGTATCACTACTCAATTTAATACAAGATAAAAAACTAACTCTTGGAGTTTCTATGAGCCGCTCTTATGGCCAAGAGATAGATACATTGATAAACAGTACGCCTAATATAGATTTAGTAATTAGACCCACACGCGATAGCCTAGCGAGCCTTACATATATGCTTAACCTAAAACGAATTGATATTTTGCTGGGTTACCCAAGCGAGCATTACTATTTAGCTAAATCAATGCACTTTGAAGAAAACTTAACCCAACGTCCATTAACCGAATCTCCAGCGCTCAGTTATGGCTTTATTGGTTGTACTAAAAACGAGCAAGGCGCAAAAGACATCGCTATTCTTAATGAGCAGCTTAAAGTTATTAAAAAAACGCAGGCTTATAACGATTTACTTATGCGCTGGTTGCCTGAGGATTTAAGGCCTCTATTAAAATCGCGCATTAATAGCGCAAAATAAGCAAATTCAAAGTCGCTTAATTTGAGTTTCTGTTAAGCAAAAAAAACGCCACAGTAAGTGGCGTTTTTATATTCAATAACTGTATTACTTACGAACGCCTTCTATTGATAAAATAATATCAACATGAGTAGATGCAGGCCCTAAGTTGTAATCAATACCGTAGTCGGTAAGTTTAAGGCTGGTTTCGCCTTCAAAACCTACGCGGTATCCACCCCACGGATCTTTCCCTTCGCCCACTTTATCTATTTCAAAGGTAATAGTTTTAGTTACGCCATGCAGCGTAAATTCGCCGGTTACGTCGGCCTCTTCACCATTTTCATCAAATTTAATGCTGGTGCTTTTAAATGTCGCTTTTGGGTATTTATCCACATTTAAAAAATCTTTACCGTGTAAGTGCTTATCGCGCTCTGCATGGTTAGAATCAAGGCTTGTGGTGTCAATATTTACCATAATTTTTGATGCATCAGGGTTTTTAGCATCATAACTAAATGTGCCGTCAAAAGTATTAAAACGACCATATAACCAGCTGTAACCTAAGTGTTTAATTTTAAAGTTAACAGATGCGTGCCCGCCTTTTGTATCAATTACATAATCAGCTGCATTAGCGGCTGNGTTGCCGATAACATCATTGCAGCCGAAACGGCTGTGCTTACTAATAATTTTTTCATTTTAATCATCCTTTAATGGTTTGATCATTCTGATTAAGGTTTTATCTTTATCGATAAAGTGATGTTTTAACGCCCCTAGTGCATGCAATACTGCAAACCCTATTAATGTGCACGCGCCGTAATAATGTACTTTTCCTGCAATATCGGCTTGGTCATCAAAAGCAAAATCAAGCGCTGATACGTTAAATAAGGTAAACACTTCTATTGGACGTCCGTCTGCGGTTGATATTAAATACCCAGCAACAACAATAACGGCCAAAATAATATACATAACAATATGCGCGGTGTGTGCTAATTGGTTCATACCTTTACTTTCACCTAAGGGTTTAGGTTGTGTAGATAAAGCACGCCATAAAATTCTAAATAAAAATACGGCCACAAGCGTAATACCAATGCTTTTATGTAAATCGAGCGAGCCTTTATACCAGCTATCGTAATAAGTAAGCTCAACCATATATAAACCTAAACCAAACAGGCCAAAAATAGTCAACGCCATGAGCCAATGTAAAATAATGGCGACAAGTCCGTAAGATGAAGGTGTATTTTTAAACATGTGTAACGTCCTATAATGCTATGACGTTACAATATAGTGCATAGCCGTAAATGAAAATAACATTTACAAACACTTTACGTGCGTATAAGCACAGAACTTTGATAATTAAAGTCAGTTTTAGAAGTTGAGGATTAAACAGATAAGTTTATAGGGTGGATTGCTCGCTCAAGCTGACATAAATTAAGCTCTCTGGGCTTACTTGCAAACAAGTAACAAGTCCTTCTTTAATGAGCTCAAGCATGGCTATAAAACTAACCACCACACCACTACGCCCTTCATCAGGCGTAAAAAGCGCATTAAAAACCACTGCTGAATTTGCTTTCGATAGCTGTTGTAATATTTGGCTCATTCTCTCTCGGGTTGAGAGTACTTCGGCAGTAATTTGATGATGTTCAAACGTTTTTGCTCGCGCCATAACATCACTCAACGCCAGCATTAAGTCTTTAAGTTCAATATCAGGGAGGTTTTGACTTGTGTCTTCATTTATTGGCATAGCGGCATGCGCTATAAAAATATCACGCCCAACACGGGGGATATCATCGAGGTTTTCGGCGGCTTTTTTAAATAACTCATATTCTTGCAGGCGTTTAATAAGCTCAGCGCGAGGGTCTTCTTCCTCTTCAAGCTCTTCGTGAACAGGGAGTAATAAGCGCGACTTAATTTGTGCAAGTAACGCAGCCATTACTAAATATTCGCCGGCAAGTTCGAGTTGAAACTCGGTCATCATTTCAACGTAACTTACATACTGCTCTGTAATACTAAAAATAGAAAGATCGAGCACATCAAGCTTATGCTTTTTAATTAAATAAAGCAGTAAATCGAGAGGGCCTTCAAAGGTTTCTAATATTATTTCGAGCGCATCGGGCGGAATATATAAGTCTTCTGGTTTATCTACAACCGCTTTACCATGCAAAAAAGCCAGTGGCAACTTTTGCTGCACTGGCTTTTCATTACTTTTTGTATCAGCAGTACTTTCGCTCACTTGTTATTACTCAAATGGGCTTGTATCACCACAGCCAACACGTAATATTTTAACTTCATCTTCTGACAAGTCGATTACTGTGGTTGCTTGCTCGGCTAAATGGCCACCGTGAATAATTAAATCAACGTGTTTATCTAATCGCTCTAAAATTTCATCCGGATCTGATTCAGTAAACTGCTGCCCGGGTAAAATTAAAGAACACGACATTAATGGCTCGCCAAGTTCGGCAAGTAACGCACAAGCAATTGGGTGTTCAATTACACGCATACCAATGGTTTTTTTCTTGTCGTTTAATAAACGCTTAGGGACTTCTTTTGTGCCTTTAAAAATAAAGGTATAAGGCCCTGGCGTATTATTTTTAATTAATCTAAATAGCTGGTTATCTACACGTGCATAAGTAGATAGCTCCGATAAATCACGGCACACTAGCGTAAAATTATCGTTTTTTTCAATACCACGAATACGCTCTATGCGCTCTTTGGCTTGCTTATTACCAATGTTACAGCCAATGGCATAGCCCGAATCTGTTGGGTAAACAACAACACCGCCTTGTTTAATAATATCAACGGCTTGACTAATCAATCTTGGTTGCGGGTTATCAGGATGAATATGGAATAATTGACTCATGTTAATGCCCCTTCTTGTCCTTCCCAAACTTGCCAAACACCTTGGCAGTCTTTTGGTAGGTATAAATTTTTGCCAAGCTCTAAATAGCTTGTCGGAAAATGAAAATCAGACCCTTGCGAGCAAAGTAGTTCGTACTCACGGCTGAGTTCACCTAAAAATTGACGTTCGCTTGGCGCCTGTTGAGGTTGTGCAACTTCCATTGCGTCTCCTCCTACACTTTTAAATTCTACTAATAATTTGCGTAGCCACTTGTTTGACATTTGATAGCTACTTGGGTGCGCAAGTACAGCAACACCACCTGCGGCATGTATTGCCTCTACAGCGATTTGCATGGTGCACCAGCAACTTGGTACGTAGCCTGTTTTGCCGCGCCCTAAGTACTTTTTAAAAACACCCGGGAAATTTTTAGCTACACCGCGCTCAATAAGGGCGCGTGCAAAATGTGCGCGCGTAATTTGCGCGTCTTTTGCCAGCTCTTTAGCTTGCTCGTAAATGCCATCAAAGCCATTTTTTGCAAGGCGTGCGCCAATTTCTAGTGCACGCTCTTCTCGCTTTTGCTGCTGAGCCGATAATAAAGAGGTAAGGTCAATATTATTAATATCAATATTTAAACCTACAATATGAATTTCGAAGCTTTCCCATTTAGTAGACACTTCGGTACCCGTTATTAATGAAAGCGGTAAGTTTTCTGCTTCAATAAATTGCTGAGCAGGCTTAATAGCCGCCACAGTGTCATGATCGGTAATAGCAAACACATCAATATTTTTATCAACAGCGCGATGCAATAATTCTTCAACCGTTAAACGCCCGTCTGAATGTGTAGTATGGCTATGTAAATCGTATTTTATCAAAAGAAAACTGCTTAAAATTAAGGGTTACTGGTGTTTATGTAAGTATAACAACTTTTTTGACTAAATTGTTTTAAATAAACACTTGACACAAAAGCATAAGATACGTTTTACTGTAACCACTTTCAGACACATTAAGAATTAACAATAATGATCAATTCAAACTTAAACACTATTTGGTGGTGGCACTCGTAATTTTCGGGTGATGAATTGTCGTGTCTAGAAAAAATTCAAAACCCGCAACTATGCGGGTTTTTTTATAACTAAATTTTACGAAACATATACGTTAAAAATATTTAATAAATTTTGAGGCAGAAAAACATGAATAACGGTCTTACTCTTACACATCGTTGGTGGTGGCGCCTGATATAGCGGGACGGTAATGATCTGTTTGTAATTTAGATATCGTTATTCAAACCCCGCACTGCAAAAGCACTGCGGGGTTTAATTTTTTGAGGGAATGAGGTTTGATTTTTAGTCATATAACTACCACACCAGGCGAAGTAACAAGCATTACGCAAGTACGCGACTATATTAGTAGCCCTCTTGCATTATACGCGGCACTTGATAAGCCTAACTCACTACTGCTTGAATCAGCTGAGATTGATTCTAAAGACAGTGTAAAAAGTTTAATTTTAGTTGATAGCGCCCTGCGCATTGTATGTAAGGGTAAAACGGTAACTGTTAGCGCACAATCTAATAACGGCAAGCAATTATTAAGCTATTTACAAGCAAATGTTAAGAGCTGTGATTCACAATTAAACGACACAACGCTTACACTTAACTACCAAGACACCAGCAGCGATATAGACGAAGCAAGTAAGCTTGTTGCCGATAACGCCTTCAGCGCTCTTCGTACCTGTATTAACAGCATTCAAAGCACTACCGAAAATCCGTTTTCGGTATTTTTAGGCGGTGTGTTTGCCTACGACATGGTGGCAAACTTTGAGCAATTAAGTGATGTACCTGATGGCGAAAACACCTGCCCAGATTACGTATTTTATTTAGCTGAAACGTTAGTTGTTATTGATCATCAAAAGCAAACAACTGAGCTTATTGGTAATGTATTTAACGGCCCAGACGTACACGCTAACTGTTTTGAAGTAGGTAAAGAGCTTGAGCGCTTAAATACGCTGTGCGATAACGCAGCAGAATTTAGTGCGGATATGCAAAGTGGCGAATGTGAGGTAAGCGTTGATATAAGCGACGAAACGTATTGCGAGCAAGTTGTTAAGCTTAAAAAGAACATTGTAGATGGCGATATTTTTCAGGTAGTGCCGTCGCGTACATTTTCACTACCTTGCCCTGATTCTTTACATGCGTATAGCCAGCTTAAAAAGCAAAACCCAAGCCCTTACATGTTTTATATGCGCGATGAAGACTTTGCATTATTTGGCGCGTCTCCTGAGTCGGCCCTTAAGTACGACGTAAGTAATCAGCAAGTAGAAGTTTACCCAATTGCTGGTACTCGAGCGCGCGGCAAATTTGCTAACGGGCAAATAAACCCCGACTTAGACAGCCGCATTGAGCTGGAACTAAGAAACGATCAAAAAGAGCGCGCCGAGCATTTAATGCTTGTTGATTTAGCGCGTAATGACGTAGCCCGCATTAGTATTGCAGGTACTCGTTTTGCCAAAGAGTTATTAAAAGTAGACCGCTATTCACAGGTAATGCATTTAGTTTCACGCGTTGTTGGCACATTAAAACCAGAACTTGATGCACTGCACGCTTACCAAGCGTGTATGAACATGGGCACGCTTGTTGGTGCACCAAAAGTACGTGCTGCTGAGCTTGTACGTCAAACAGAAGGGAAGCGCCGTGGCAGTTATGGCGGCGCTGTAGGTTACTTAACCGGTGATGGCGCAATGGATAGTTGTATTGTTATTCGCTCTGCTTTTGTTAAAAATAACATAGCCTACGTGCAAGCAGGTGCAGGTGTAGTATTTGACTCAGATCCTATTTCAGAAGCAAACGAAACTCGCGCTAAAGCACAAGCGGTTATCACCGCCATAAAATCTACGTATAAGGCGGTATAAAATGAGTAAAACGAATCCTATTAAAATCTATTTTTTAGATAACTTTGACTCATTTACATATAACTTAGTTGATGAGCTTACGATGCTTGGCTGCGAACTGGTTGTTTATAGAAACAACATTAGCGCTGAGGTTATTTTTAATAAAATGCGCCAAGAGCAAGGACAAGTACTATTAGTACTTTCCCCAGGTCCTGGCACACCAAGCGATGCAGGCTGTTTAATGGAGCTTATTGAGCTCTCTAAAGGCCATTTCCCAATGCTAGGCATTTGTTTAGGCCAACAAGCGTTAACACAAAGCTATGGCGGAGTAATCGGTCACGCGGGTGAAACCGTACATGGTAAGTCTTCAATTATTAATTTAGGCGAACATCCTGTATTTGATGGTATGGGCAATACAATGCCTGTAGCACGTTACCATTCATTAATGGCAACAAAAGTGCCTGGTAATATAAAGGTTATTGCCCAGTACGAGGATATCCCTATGGCTATTTATCATCATGATGACAATGCATTGGGTTATCAATTTCATCCAGAATCAATACTGACGCCAAACGGCGCAATGCTACTTCAGCAAAGTGTCGCTTACTTAACACGCGCTAAATAAAAGAGGACATTATGAGTACACAACCAGAACAACCCATAAATGTTCAACACGCTATTGAGCAACTAATTACAGGGCAATCATTAAGCTACGCAGACGCCAAAGCACTGTTTGATGAAATAATGCAAGGTAACATGAGCGAGATTGAGCTAACCGCCCTATTAATAAGCCTTAAAATTAAAGGCGAAGTAAGCGATGAAATAGCAGGTGCTGCAGCCTCAATGCGCGATAACGCTGTTGCTTTTACTACCAGCAGTACACAACTTGCTGATAGCTGTGGCACAGGCGG
>NZ_AUTI01000424.1:0-30956 GCF_000497995.1 Pseudoalteromonas sp. TB25 | reverse complement strand
ATGCGTCAGGTAACTGCGCAATAGCCACTAAATACTGTTTGTCTTGCTGTGGAATAAAGCCACCTGGTACGGTATCAAATAACTTAATTGTGCCGCCAACAAGTGCAATATAAGCCACCATTACAACAACGGTCATACGGATTAGTTTTTGTACCAGTTTTTCGTACCCTTTAGCACCACGATTAAATACGCGGTTAAATGGTTTAAACAACCAACGTCCAAACAATTTATTAAGTAAACGCGTGAACGCATCTGGTTTTGCATCGTGTGATTTTAATAACAATGCAGCAAGCGCAGGCGATAACGTTAATGAGTTAAACGCTGAGATAATCGTCGAAATTGTAATTGTAAGTGCAAATTGCTTATAAAATTGACCAGACAGCCCGGTAATAAACGCAGTAGGAATAAATACAGCACTTAGTACTAGCGCAATGGCAATAATAGGGCCTGTTACTTCGCTCATTGCAACGCGGGTTGCTTCAAGTGGCGATAAGCCTTTTTCGATATTACGCTCTACGTTTTCAACAACTACAATCGCATCATCTACAACAATACCTATGGCCAAAACTAAACCAAACAGCGACAAGGTATTAATTGAGACACCTAACCACTGCATTACGGCAAATGTACCAATAAGTGAAATAGGCACAGCAATTAGCGGAATAATTGACGCACGCCACGTTTGTAAAAATACAATAACAACAATAACTACCAGTACAATTGCTTCAAGCAAAGTGGCAATTACCGCGTCAATTGAGCCGCGAACAAATACCGTAGGGTCGTACACAATGTCGTATTCAACACCAGTAGGGAAATCTTTTGATAAGCGCGCCATTGTTTCGCGTACTTGATCAGAAAGCTCAATAGCGTTTGAACCTGGACGTTGGAATATTGGCATTGCAAGAGCTGGTTGGTTGTCAAGCTCTGCACGCAGTGCGTAAGTGTCTTGACCTAGATCAACACGGGCTATATCAGATAAACGCGTTAACTGACCTTCGTCGCCTACTTTAATAATAACTTGTTCAAACTCTTCAATACTGTTTAAACGACCTTTAACGTTTAACAGTATTTGAAATTGACTGTCGTTTGAAATTGGTTGCGCACCTAAGCTACCTGCAGCAACTTGCTGGTTTTGCGAGCGAAGTGCTGTTACTACATCTGTTGCTGTTAATTCGCGTGCAGCAAGAGCATCTGGGTTTAGCCATACTCGCATTGAGTATTTGCCAGCACCAAACATGCGAATATCACCTACGCCTGGCAAGCGCGCAATTTCATCTTTAATATTTAAATCAGCATAGTTAGATAAGTAAGCTGTGTCGTGCGTTTTTTCAGGTGAGTATAAATGTACTACCATGGTTAAATCGGGTGATGACTTTTCAGCCACAACACCTAAACGCTGTACTTCTTCTGGCAAACGCGGAAGTGCACTGTTTACACGATTTTGTACTTGTACTTGAGCACGGTCTAAATCGGTACCTAACGCAAAAGTTACCGTTAATGTCATACGGCCATCACTAGTACCTTGCGAGAACATATATAGCATGTTTTCAGTGCCGTTAATTTCTTGCTCCAGCGGTGTTGCCACTGTTTGCGCAATAACGGTAGGGTTAGCACCTGGGTAGTTGGCGGTAACAACAACTGTTGGAGGAACTACTTCTGGGTATTCACTTACTGGTAATTGGAATAGTGATATGCCACCAGCAATTAAAATAACCAATGACAGCATGGCCGCAAATATTGGGCGCTGTATAAAGAAATGCGAAAATTTCATCAATAAACCTTATTGCTTAGCCACAAGTTGTGCGTTGTCGTTTGACAATGTAAATGCCACACCGCTTGTATCAATTGTTACTGTTTGAGGAGAGATTGGCATACCAGGACCTACGCGAGCAGGACCATTTACAGCAATTACATCACCTTCATTAAGGCCTGAAGTAACCGCACGTAATGCACCGTAACGTTCACCAATAGTAATTAGTTTGTATTCAAGTACGTTGTTTTCGCCAACGGTTAGTACAAAGCGATTTTTTAAGTCAGTACCAATTGCACGTTCTGGGATAATAATAGCGTCGCTAATAGAATTGGCTGCAAGCTTGATACGTGCGAACGAGCCTGCGCGTAATTGGTTGTTGTCTTCATTAAATACCGCACGTACACGTAATGTACCTGTTGATGAATTAATTTGGTTATCAATAAAGTTAATGTAGCCTTTGTATGCAAAATCACTTTGACCGACTTTTTGCATTACAACAGTTTGGTGGCTCGCAGCAGTAACATCATTAAAAGAGCTATTCCATGTGCGCTCATCAACATCAAAATAAGCGTACATAGCTTGGTTTGAAACAATCGATGTTAATACGCTTTGACCCGCAAGTACGTTATTACCTTTAGTAATATTTGCACGAGAAATAATGCCATCAATTGGTGATACTACTGACGTAAACTCTAAATCAAGTTCTGCTGAGGTAAGTTGTGCTTGCAGTGCAGAAAGCTGTGCTTCGCGTTGGCGCAGTGTTGAAGTACGCGCTTGTGCTTGCTCTGTAGAGATTGCCTTACGGTCTAATAAGCGTACCGCACGTTTGTCTTCACTTTTAGCTTGCTCAAGTGCGGCTTCTGCACTTTTAATTTGCGCTTTTAAGCTTGCAACAACCGCTGCAAATGGGCGAGCATCTAATTGAAATAAAACATCGCCTTCTTTAACCACGTCGCCTTCTTTAAATTCAATGCTATCGATGATTCCTGATACACGCGGCATTAAAGCAACTTCTTGTGGAGACTCTAAACGAGTTGTATATGTGTGCCAGCTCTGTACCGGCTTAACAAGCACCTGTGCTACATCAATTGGTTGAAGTTGCTGTGCAGGTGCTGATTGAGCTGTGCTCTCATCAGCACAACCCGCAAGTGTTAAAGATGCCGCAGTAAGTGCAGCAGCAATTAGATGTTTGTTCATGAAGACGCTCCATTGTTGATTAGCCTCGCATAATACGGATTAAACTCGTGTGTAAAAACCATAGATTTTTAAATTCATTAATGCCAAAATGGCATCAATAGATTAGTTAAGGTGTAATAATGGATACAACAAGTCGACTTTTAATGTTACTTGAAGTAGTTGAGCAAGGCTCTTTTGCTAAAGCTGCAGAAATACGCAACATAGATCGCTCTGTTATATCTAAACAAATTAGCCGTTTAGAGGATGAGTTAGGCGTTAGGTTACTTAACCGTACTACCCGTTCATTTTCGCTCACTGCGGCAGGNCAGGCGCCGAAATGATCAAAAAAGCCGCTGAGCTTAGAGAGCTGCTCGGCGAAACCGTGCGCATGGCTGAAAACTACCATTTAGAGCCGCGCGGCGTTTTAAAAATCACTTCATCAACACTTATTGGTCGTCGTTATTTACAACCTGTGCTTAATGATTTTCAAAAACGCTTTCCGCAAGTAGAAGTCGAACTGCGTTTAGACGACAGATTAGTTGATATTGTCTCTGAAGGATTTGATTTGGCTTTTCGTGTAGGAGAGCCTAAAGACTCGTCACTTATCGCACGTAAAATAGCGCGTAATCGATTATTAATTTTAGCTGCGCCACAGTTTATTGAAACTTATGGTATGCCAAAGACAATGGAAGAGTTAGCGAAATTGCCAGCAGCAAGCTATGCCAGTAATTCTATTCGAGTAGAAGCAATAGATTATTACGATAGTAAAGGTGAGCGCTGCGAGCAAAAAATAAAAAGTGTGTTTAGGGCAAATGATGCAGAATCATTGTTAATGAAAACATTGTCGGGCACCACTTACTTTGTTGCCCCTGCATTTATTATTGGTGATGAAATAATACAAGGTAAGCTAGTGCCTTTATTAACCGATGTAAAACTGATGGAGTTTAGCGCTATGTATGCCGTATATCCGCATCGAGATTTACCGGTAAGAACCCGATTATTTTTTGATGCTGTGCGCGAGCATTTAGGAAAAGATAAACCGATTTGGGAAAACGGGATCCCTAACTTTGAACAAATGTACTAAGTAGCACGACTTACGCAACAACTGCCTCGTAATCATTTTCTGTTTTAAACTTACAATACACTTTATTGCGACCAAATTGCTTTGCTTTATATAACTGTTTATCTGCTTGGTTTACAAAGCTTTCCAATGAATTGGTACTTTTAAATTTTGCCACACCAATGCTGGTTGTCACATTGATTGCAAGGCCGTCAATGTCAAATGTGGTACTTTCAAAACATGCCCTTATTTGTTCGGCAGTTTTAAGCGCGGCCTCATCATTTTCAAAAGAGCTAAATAAAGCAAACTCCTCACCGCCTACTCTAAATACATACCCTCTAGCGAGTATAACTCTTAGTAAAGTTGCTACTTCAATAAGCACTTGGTCACCCACACCATGGCCATATTCATCATTTACTTGTTTAAAAAAATCTAAATCAAGTAAGAATAAATATAACTGTGATTTATCTTGTAGTTCTACTTCAAAGTAGTGGTTCATTGAAAGGCGATTGCCTGCACCCGTTAGTGGGTCAAGTAACGCTAAATTTTTAAGTCGCCTTGAAAAGTGTGAACGACTCCCTTCAAAAACGTGAGAAATCGCCCAAATACTTAAATAAGCACAGAGTAGATTAAGAGATAAGTTAAAAGTCTCAAAGGGGGCAAGAGTAGACTGACTACCTAAAATAAACACTTGGATCACTAATAAATTTGCAGAGAAAATTACACCATATTGTTTACCTAATAGTAGGTAGTACAAGATAGGTAATGCAAACGACCATACATATACACCGTTACGAGGCGACGCCAAAGATGTACCCAAAATAACGATGAATGTGATAAGTGCGCACATTACAACGGATTGCCAAAACTGTAATGGGCGGCGTATAAGTGTAATATAAGTAAATATACAATAAATGGAAAAACAGATTTCGATATAGCCAAGCAATGGAAAGTTATTTACAGTTAAATTAAATCCCGCAAATCCAACCGATAAAACACCAAAACAAAGGCACATTCCTCTTAGAACGTCCTTTCTTAATGATTTAGTGCTATTAAGGGCTGCGATATCCATTCTAATCACTTAATAAAAATAAAAAGTAAGTTTAACGTGAAAATACAATTTAACAAGCTTTGTTGCTCTAAAACCATGTAAACACACCCTTTTATTGGTGATTTAGGGACACGTTTGATGTTTTTGTTTACAAATTAGCTCTAACAATTAACCACCTAACATAGATAAATTAGTGGTGATGCCCGTATTACCTTGATGCAAAAGATGAGTTGGCTTCTTAGTTTTAATATAACGAGATAACAATGCCATTAATTCACTGTTTGAACTGTCGTTCATATATTCTCTTAGCGAAATACCCTCTTCAGAAAACAAACACAAGTGCAGATTTCCTTTTGCTGTAACCCTTAGTCGATTACAGGTACTACAAAAATCATTGCTGTAAGGCATTATTAAACCAATTCTGCCTTGATAATCAGGGTGCGCAAACTCTTGAGCAGGACCTGCTGATGCACTACGCGCAACTTGCTGCCAACCCGTTTGTAATAGCTGAGTTTTTAAAACTTGCCCAGAAACATGGTTAGCATCAAAAAAGGCTTTGTTGTCGTTTGTTTGCATCAATTCTATAAAGCGGATGGTAACGGGGCGGTGTTTAACCCAATTTAAAAATGTATCAAACTCTTTTGCGTTGTATTGCTTCATCAGCACGCTGTTTATTTTTACCGAATCAATACCCGTTTCAAGCGCAGTATCAATACCTTTCATTACTGAGGTAAATTTGTCATGCCCAGTAATGGTGTTAAACATGCGTGAATCTAAACTATCAATGCTTACATTAATGGCGTTTAAGCCTACATCAACCCAGTCATGAATATTCTTATGAAGAGAAAAACCATTGGTGGTCATTGCAATTTTTTTTATGCCCGCAACATCTTTTGCCGCGCGAACAACATCTATAAAGTCTTTTCTAAGGGTTGGCTCTCCGCCAGTGATCCTTACTTTTTCAATACCATGGTGTGCAAACGCTTTAAGCGTATTGCTAATTTCATCAATTGTGAGGAAGCCACGGTCGTGACCGCCCTGATAACCATCTGGTAAACAATAAACACACTTAAAATTACATACATCAGTAATAGACAAACGTAGGTAACTAAACTCTCGCCCTGTTGGGTCGATTAGCATAAATAAACCTTAACTAATATCAACACGTAATAACAACCTAATACCAATTTGCAATAATGCTTAATCGTTTAATTAAGCAAACTGGTATAAACAACGCTACCTATTGATACATAAATAATAATTACATAAATATATTAAATAACTAAAGGGGCAGCCTAAAGCATGCCCCTTTAATTATTTTTGTTTTACGCTTTTAAGCCTTTTTTAAGTTCGCTTGGCTTCATTGGTAGGTCACGTAAACGCACGCCTACAGCATTAAACACTGCATTACCAATAGCAGGAGCAACTCCTATCACGCCAGGCTCACCTAAACCAACTGGAAACTCATCGCTTTGTAAAAACTCGATGTCCATATCTGGCACATCTTGCATTCTTAGCGGTAAATAAGTATTAAAGTTAGTCGCAGATACTTGCCCATCTTTATACGTATTTGACTCATGCAATGCAAGACTGCTGCCCCATAGTAACGACCCTTCAATTTGCGCCAGTGCGCCATCTGGGTGAACTATTAAGCCCGCATCTACAACAACATAAAGCTTTTTAAGCGTTATTTTACCACTATCACGGTTCACGTGAACATGCGCTGCGGTTGCAAGCCATGCTGGCATGGTACGTTCTTGCCCTGAGCTTACAGAAAAACCAATACCTTCGTCTTTCGCCAATTTTACAGAAGCTACTTTGTCAGACACCGTTTTAAGCACATTACGTAAGCGCAGTGCTCCGCCAACGCTCTCAGGTGCTTTACCTGCTTGCTTGCCTTTACCATCTAACATTTCAATTCTAAATTGAACAGGATCTTTGCCTTGCTTATGGGCAATTTCATCAATAAACGACTCAAGACTCCATGCAATCCAACCTGGCCCTACTGAACGTAACCAACCTGGATTAAAGGTGCTTTGTGCAACTTCGTTATTAATAGCGCGTGCACGATGACTGCTCATGCTATACCAATGATCAGCGCCTGATGCCGAAAATGCATCAAATTTACCTTTGCCATCAACACCCGGTGATAAAAACCCTGGTGCCATAGCTTTAGTAGGCCAACCAGCAGCAAATGCATGTTCCATTCCTGTGAAGGTACCATTTTTATCAAACGACGCCGTCATTTTTGCAGCAGATGCAGAACGAGACTGATCGAATAAACTATCGTCTGCTCGTGTAAATACCAGTTTTACTGGTTTACCTACTGCTTTTGCAGTTAGAGCCGCAGGTACAGTCCAATCACCAAATAATCGACGACCAAAACCACCACCTAAATAATAAGGACGAATAATTACTTTGTTTTGTTCTATATCGAGTGCTTTAACAAGCGCTGGTAACGTAAGTGACTGCCACTGGTTACCTGTATGAATAATCCAATTTCCGTCTTTAAACTCTGCAACCGCATTTAATGGCTCTAGCTGATAATGACTCGCTGTCGCTGTGGTATACATTGATTCTAACAACTCACTAGCGTCTGCTTGAGTTTTCTTTATATCGCCTTCATCAACAAACAAAGTACCCGAGTCGCGTTGCTCGCATAATCGCTTACCTTCTTTTTGAATATCAGCTTCAGATATATTTGCCGACTCACCCTTTTTGTAACTCACCTTTAAAGCATCTACTGCTTTAATGGCACTTGGGTAACTATCAGCTAATACAACAACCCAGCCTTGAACTGTGTTACTAGGATCATTTAAAATTTCATAGCCTTTGTAACCTTTAATTGCTTTTGCTGCACTATCATCAACGTTTGTTACTGTACTGCCATAACGAGTTGGTGGAATAACTGGACGCGCGTACAGCATGCCTTCAACTTCTACATCTATCCCATATACTGCTGTACCATTTGTTTTGGCTGGTATATCAAGCGCTTTAAAATCTTGTTTAAGCCCAGTTAAATGACGTTTATTAGCAGGTTTTAGTGGAAGGTTTGCAACTTCATCACTAGTAAATGTACGATTAAATTCGCCCTTTTTAACTATGTCTGCGTAACTAACCGATTTTTCGCCTGCAATAATATAGCCCTTTTCAGCACGACATTTATCTGCAGGCACGCCGAGCAATTTAGCTCCAGCTTCTATTAATGCAATTCGACCCGCAGCGCCGGCTTGGGATAATGGCTTAAAGCTTTGAAATACAGACCACGAACCACCCGTTACCATAAAGCCCCATTTTTCATGAGTATCTACGTAGGTAATTGATACTTTATCCCAATCACATTCAAGTTCATCAGCCACAATCCGCGCAAGAGCAGTACCGATATGTTGACCCATTTCAGCTTTTGCAATACTTACTTCTACAGCGCCGTCGGTGCTCATAGTCCACCAAATGGTGGGTGAAAAAGCTTGTTGCGCAATTGATTCTTTTGCACTGAGCGAACCCGAAAATAACGCAGGGGCAAACGCCATGACTAAACCTGCGCTAGCAGTGCCAATCATAAACGAGCGACGATTTAAATTAACGGTTTCGCTATTTTTTTGAAATAATTTTTTCATTATCGGCTCCAGTTAAGCGTCTTGTGCATTTGGATCAAATATATTTACTACACTTTGTGACTCATCTGCAGCGCGTTGAATAGCAGTTTTAATACGTTTATAAGCCATACAGCGACAGTAGTTACCATTCATATGGCTTACTATCTCTTCATCTGAAGGACTTGGGTTAGCTGCCAGTAATGTAGCCGCTTGCATTATTTGCCCCGACTGACAGTAACCGCACTGTGGTACTTGCTCTTCAACCCATGCTTTTTGAAGTGGGTGTTCGTTATTAAGTCCTTCAATTGTAGTAATGTTTTTTCCTGCAATTGCGCCAATTGGTAAAACACATGAGCGAGTTGCTTGCCCATCTAAATGCACCGTACACGCACCACACATTGCAATACCGCAACCAAACTTCGTACCTTTTAATCCAATTTCATCGCGAATAACCCATAACAATGGTGTATCTTCACTTGCGTGTGATTCAACCACCTTGCCATTAATTGTAAACGTCACCATAGCTTGCCCCTTGATTAAGCTTTATAGCCCCAATATTAGTTAATACGTTGGCTTTTACCGTTAAAATTGTTGTAACTACTCACTCTAAAAACATCATTTACTGTGTAATACCCATTGTACTCACAGCTAAATACTTTAAACATAATCGTAGTTACAACTGATATAATTCAATTACTTTTTGTGTACTTTTAATTCATGCTTCGCTATAAAATTACTCAGCTGCAGTTGCGTATCTATATCTACACTCGCACTACTTAAATTAATTGTATTGACGACTTCACTGCTGGAACGCAGTAATTGCTGTGCCCCCTTATCAGAAGTTAAGCTTGTAAGCTTTGATAAATCAACCGCTGGGAATATAGCGGGTACACCTAAACGCTCGCCATAGTTTGCACACCAGCGCGAGGATTCACGTGTGAAACCTGTAACTAATGCAGCTAGATCTTGCGTTTTAAGCTCAACCTGATCGGCAAGCATAAATAAAATTCCATTATAAGCATGGTGTTTAGATAGCGCTTGCGAAGCGACAGCAATTGAAACACCTAAGCCGTCATCCCATCGTTTGTTTTCAATAATATGTATATCTGAATGCCCGCTGAGTGCTTTTACTACCTCTGCGTGCCACTTTCCTGTAACTACATATACGGGTGAATCATCAAGCGCTTGCAGCACTTCAACCGCTCGCTCAATCATTGTTTGCCCTAAGCCCACATCGGCTATTAGCTTACAACCATCAAAACGAGATGATTGACCTGCTGCCAACACTACTTTTGCAATCAGCACGGCTCTTGCCCCCAATGGCTAAGTGATTGGGCATCTTTATCACACAGCACTGCATGTATTTCGCTGATCAGCGATAGTGCAATACTCTCTGGCGAGTCGCCCCCTAAATTTAAACCGACAGGCCCAAAAACAGGAGACTTAATTTGTGAAACACGCGTATTTGCGTGCTCTAAAACTTGCTCACGCCTGTGCTTAGGACCCAATAACCCTATATATTTAAACGGTACATCTTTAAATTGAGCCAACGTACTGGCGTCAAGTTCAACGCTGTGAGCCATTAAAATAGCCGCATCGACTTTATTAGTTATGCAATATTCTTTTAACTCACTCGGTGTGATGCGCAAAATAGCATCTGCATTTTTAAAATATTGTCTTTTTGCATTAGCCGCGCGTGTATCCCATACAGTTACACTCCAACCAAGTTGTTTGGCAAATGTATAAACCGGAACTGCATCTGCTCCACCACCTACTATTAATAGGTGGGGCGGTGGATAAATAGAGGTTTGCAAGCACGTAGCGCCTTGTAATTCTACCAACTGCGCTTTGCGGTTCATTGATAAGCCATGCAACTCATCATTTTGCGAAAATACACCACTACCGGCTGGCAAAATGGGGCTTACTTGTTGAAGATATCGCCCTGGTTTATTCTCATTAAGTGCTTTAGATACAAGCTCTAACTGTAAATAGTCATTAGCTTTGTGAATGGGCTGCAGTAAAATATGTACTATGCCCCCACAACCAATGCCAAGTTGAAATGTTAAATCGTCTTCATCGGTGGCATCATAACTAATGGTTTTACTGCTTAAACTACTCATTACTTGTTTAGCATGGCGTTGTATGTCAGCTTCTAAACAGCCACCCGAAAGCATCCCCAAGCGCTCGCCTAGGCTCGAAATAAGCATCATAGCCCCTAGCTTTCTGTAACTAGAGCCTTCAATTTTGTACAAAGTAGCTAAAACCCATTCTTGGTTATCCCTATCGGGATACCAAGTGTTTAAGATACTTTTCAAATCTGTAACCATATATTGCCCTTTAAAAAGCATTTTTGCGTTTAAAAACAAATCAGCCTAAACAGCTAATTTAAAACTTAATAATTCACGCACAATTTAATTTTCTATTATATCGTTTAAGGTCTCAATTAACTCATCAAATTGATCATTAACGCTTTGGCGTTGTTTATCATTTAGAGTTGAGTTTAATTCGTAGAGTAAATTTATATATAAATCTAAGTTTGCTTCATTGGTTTTCAATAGTGCGTCGCTCATATATAGTTCGCGCTCTTTAATAACTTTACTCAACTGATTTATAAATTCTTTTTTTGTTATTTCAACATTTTCAAATACCTGTTTGGCTGCATTCAAACGGGTTTTTTTGTATTCCAACCACAACATTCCAGAGTCTTGATGTTGCTCATTAGTTGATTTAATCAGCGCTTTTTGTTGTTTATTAAGCTTGCCTATCCACTGCTCGTAGTATTCAAATTGCTCTTCCAAACGCTCACTTTTTCGCTCAAGCGGGGTTTGTTCGTTAAACTCTTCACGTTCGTCGTTAATTTTTATTTGAATATTGTTTAAAAGTTCTTCTCTTTGCTCACTTGATAAGGTTGCCCCAAGCTCAGCTAAAGGCATGTGCGCGTATTCAAGTAGGTTCTGCCAATGCTTTCTAGCAAAAACCACCTGCTCTTTTAACTGATCGATGCTTAGTGTGGTGTTAAAAAGTGCCTTAATATTTTGAATGTCTTGTTTGTAGGCTGGTAGTTGCGTACTTCTATGCCACGCTTGGGTCGAGTTAATAATCTGTTTGAGCTGCTTATTTTGTGTTTTATTTAAATCAATATAATCATCTACCCAAAATGACGAAAGCCAGCTCAAGTTGTTATAAGTGAATGAGGCTGAACAGCTACACAAAAATACCATGCTGATAGCAAAGCATGCATTTATCACTTTTTTAGCTTTAAGATTATTAAGCATCACTTTCCTTATTTTAAATTTTATAATCATGAAAATCTTATTTGATAATAATTATCATTTAAATATTGACTTGCGCACTAATCTAACTAATAATCATTATCAGAAACAAAGTGTACCGACCTCAGTGCCTATGGAAGGATATTCAGCAAGGATGCTGACACATTAAAAGAAGAACGTGCCGCTTCGTGGTATTACTTACTCGACCCAAGTAATAACACCAAATATCACATTTACTTGCTACATTGCTCATATTAGTGACGGTTAATATGACTCAAAAAAGCCCTAACGGGCTTTTTTTATATCTTTAAATTTTCTATAAAATCTGTATCTTACACTTCTTAAACTCATTTACTTACCTTGAAAGTCCACCGCGCTGTTATTTACATTTTATACGCACGATCTTATAAGGTACCGCCTTGCGTTTACACTAAAGCTGGCGTAAAACATAACAGTAGACACCCTTTTTTGCATCTATTTGTAGTAACCGATTTAGTCTTTACATAAATGTATTGGGTATTAAACGTTTATAATGTGCAAATAGCGCAAAAATTTAATAAATTAGCATTTAACTATGGCCTGTTGACCTTTTAGGATTAAAACTTGTTCTATCTAGGCGCTATTTAATCGCCGCGCGAAGTTTGTAACTTAGTAAGCTCATTAAAAAACCGAGCAACAAAGAGCAAACCGCCTCAAGGGCGAGCCTAAATAGCAGTGGATGTTTAATCTAAAAAATGTACTGGCCCTAAAATCTATCGAAACTATTACTAATTGGAGACATTAATATGTCACAGTTTAATTTAAAAGCACTCATTCTTGCTGGCGTTTTACTTGCCAGCCCTTTCGCTCATGCAACATTAGAAGATGGCATAAGAGCAGCTAACGAAGGTGAATTTGCAGTCGCCCTAAAAGAATTCCAATACCTAGCAGATAAAGGTTTTGCGCCAGGAATTTACGAACTAGCCAAATTATACGAAGGTGGATACGGTGTAACACGCGATTACCGCAAAGCAGCTGCGCTTTATCAACAAGGCGTTAAAAAGAACCATGCTGATTCGATGTTTGCTCTAGCTGTTTTATACGATGAAGGTAAAGGCGTAAAACTTGATCATCAAATGGCAGTTACCTTATTTGAAAAAGCAGCTAAGAAGAATTTACCTGCAGCTCAATTTAATTTGGGCGTAATGTACGCTAATGGCGTGGGTGTTACACGAGACTATGAAGCGGCACGTAACTGGTACGAAAAAGCAGCTGCAAACAATTACTCTTTAGCGCAATTTAATTTAGCCCTCATGTATTTTGAAGGACTAGGTATGCCAAAAGATCTTGAAAAGTCATATATTTGGAATACTATCGCTGAGTACAACGGTAATATGCAAGCGAGTCATAGCCGTAAACTTGATGAGCGTAAAATGCTGCCTAAAGAAATTGAAGCAGCTAAAGAAAAAGCCGATGCCATTTATGCAAAAATACAAGTGGGTACCTATGCTGGCGAAGGTCGCTTATTTTAAAGTCTTATTTTAGAGTTTAAGACCGTAGCTTTAAACTAATCTAAAAAAGGCTGAATTACATAATGTAATTCAGCCTTTTTAATATATCTTGATTAGCAAGTTAACACCTATTCAACTTTACCAAATCAGCACCCTATTATTTTATGTAAAGCCACTTTAGAAGCTTAATAATAAGTTTGCTTTGTTTTAGTAGCATAACAATGCGAGGATTAAACGAGCCCGATACTAACGTATTTTTAGCATGGCTAAACGTTAAAAAACCTTCTATACCATGATAATGCCCCATTCCTGAATGGCCTACACCACCAAAAGGAGCATCGTCAGCAGTTACTTGCACTAAGGTATCGTTTATTGCCACAGTGCCACTGATTGTTTGCTTCATAATGTATTCTTGAGCGTGCTTATCTTGGCCTAAAATATAAAGCGCTAATGGGTGGTGATGAGCTTTAATATAGTCAATTGCGCTGTCGAGCTTTTCATAACTCATTATTGGCAGTATTGGACCAAATAACTCATCTTGCATAAGCTGCATTTCGTCAGTTACTTGAGTCACTAAATGCAGCCCCATACGATGCTTTTCTTCGTCTTGCTGATTGTGTTCAAGTGGCTTAATAATGTTTGCACCCAGTTCTTGGGCTTGCTCTAAGTAGGTTGCCAAACGTTTATAATGCGCATCGCTAATGATAGAAGTTAAGTTTTTACCTTCAACACCGTCTTTAAAATGCTTTTTATACAACTCGCATAATTGCTGAATAAGCTGATGCTCAAGCTCTTTGGGTACAAATACGTAGTCGGGTGCAACGCATATTTGCCCTGCGTTGGCCATTTTACCAAACAGTAAGGCTTGTGCCGCTTTTTTAATATCGGCATTTTGCGTAATAATAACTGGCGATTTACCACCGAGTTCAAGCGTTATCGGCGTTAAATTACGACTCGCTGACGCCATTACTAATTTACCTACGTTCGTAGAACCCGTAAATAATAAATGAGCAAATGGCAGTGATGAAAACTGCGCGGCTACGTCGCTACCGCCTTGTATTATTTTACAATGAGCTTGCAGATCATCTTTAAATATTTTTTCGATAACGGCGTTTGTATGAGGTGTGAATTCGCTTAATTTAAGCATCACTCTATTACCGGCAGCTATGGCGGTAAGCACAGGTACTAACGCTAACTGAATCGGGTAATTCCACGGTGCAATAATACCAACCACACCTTTGGGCTGATAATTAACACTTACTTTTGAAGGCCATAAGCTTAAACCCACAGAGCGATTACTTGGCTTTGCCCATTTTGGCAGTTTTTTAATAATGTGCGCGAGTGTTTGCACTGTAGGCAGTATATCGCCAAGTAAAGTATCGAAAGCGGTTCTGTAACCAAAGTCTTTTGAAGCAGCATCTACTAGCTCTTGCTCAAGTTCAACAATACGTACACGGAGTTTTTTCAATAAAACGAGACGTTTATCAATTGGCAAGTAAGGCGTTTCGAGAAAGCTTTTTTGCAATTCATCAAACTGGGGAATTAAAGGCATTGCCTGTGATGTCTCAGTGCTCAAAATAGGTTACTCAATTTTTAAAGTTATTAACGACTATAACCTTGTTCTGTTTTTCGAGCAATAACACTAATTATCTAAAAAAGAGCTTCTTAAGCAATATAAATAAGCATAAAGAGTAGCTTTGTTTAAAACTGTAAATATAAACAAAGCTACTCTGGCATAGGTTGGTTCGAACTAATTTAGTTCAGCTTTAAAAGCCAAATACTTGGGCTGCAATCGTCATTGTAACCAGCGTAATTAATACAATAGCCACAATGTTTAGCACAAAACCCGCTCTTATCATGTCGCGCATTTGAATTTGCCCTGAGCCAAACACAATAGCATTTGGTGGTGTCGCTACCGGCATCATAAACGCACAACTACACGCTATAGCTGCTGGAATAACCCAAACCAATGGTGAACCTGTTATAGACTCTGCAACGGGCCCTAACAAAGGAAGAAAGCCCGCTGCAGTTGCTGTATTGCTTGTGATCTCAGTTAAAAACGTAATTAATGCCACAACAACAAGTACACTCAAAACAAGTGGAATAGTGCTAGCGCCTTCAATTAGGTGAGCAATAAATTCAGCAAGCCCTGATGACTTAATTTGAGATGCAAGTGTAAGCCCGCCACCAAATAATAATAAAACGCCCCACGGCACTTTAGCTGCGCTTTCCCAATCAAGGATACGCTCATCTTTGCCTTTATTCGCTGGCATTACAAACAACAGCAATGCCGCTGCAATTGCAATAGTAGTATCTGAAATATTAAGACCTGTTATGTCACCTAATAAAGGTCTAAATATCCAACACAGTGCTGCTAAAACAAACACAAATAACACGCCTTTTTCGGCGCGCTGCATTATACCTAGGCTTTTTAACTGCGTTGAAAACACCGCTTTTGTATCAATTTTCTGATCGTTTTTAATATTAGCATCTACTTTATACGCAAATTTAGTAAGCCAAACCCAGCTAATAATTAGCATGCCTAAAGACAGTGGTACGCCTACAATCATCCATTGCGCAAAGCCAATTTCTATTTGGTAACTATCTGACAAGTAAGCAGCCATTAAAGCATTAGGCGGAGTACCGATTAAAGTAGCAATACCACCAATACTTGCACCATAAGCGATTGATAACAGTAAAGCCTTACCAAAACCTTCATTACTCGGGTCTGATTGCTTTACTAAATTGGTAATCGAAAGCGCAATAGGCAGCATCATTACAGCTGTTGCGGTATTAGACATCCACATCGACAAAAATGCGGTTACCAGCATCATGGCTAAAATTTGCAAGCTTGGCTTTTTACCCGCATATAACATGGTGCTTAGCGCAATACGTTTATGTAACCCCCAACGCTCCATAGCAATAGAAATTAAAAAACCACCTAAAAATAAAAATATTAGCGGGTGCGCATACGGGGCAGCCACGCTTTTAATTGCTGCTATATCAGCAAGTGGTGATATTACCAGAGGGAGCAAAGCAGTTGCTGGAATTGGTACTACTTCGCTAACCCACCACGATGCCATCCAAAATGCTAAACCTGCGGTTTTAAATGCCGCTACAGACATACCCGTTGGTGGATCGAGTAAACATGTCATTAGCATTACTACAGGGCCTAGTATCAAAAAAAGCCATTGGAAATTTCTTTTCTTATCTGGTTTTTGCGTGAGTATATTATCTGTCATGGCAGGCCTCTAAAATTTGTATTTAAGACCAAGCGCAACACTGCTGTCGTCTTGTTCTTCTAAATTAAGGTCGGTGTATAAAAGGTAAGCAGTTGTTTGCTTGTCAAATACATAGTCAAGGCCCGTAGTCCATTGTGTTGCCTCAGAAGTTTGACGAAGTAAAGAGTCATCTTTAGCAAACTGTAATTTAGGTACCCATTTATCAAGCGTATAGCTTGCACTTAACACATAACCGTTACCTGATTTTATACCATCTGTTGATTCAGAATGCTGATATAGTGCACCAAGCTGTAATTGTTCAAATTTATAGGCTGCTGCTATTCGGCTCGCATTAATATTATTAAGAGAATCAACATGGCTTAATGATAAGTAATATGAGGTGCTTTTTAAGCTACGATCACCATAAATAAAAGTTGCTGCAAATCCAGCTTCGTTATCTTTGTTGTCGTCTTTTGGAGCATAAGTAAACGAAAATTGCGTATTATGCCAATAATTAGAAGTGTATGTTAGCGTATCACCAAGTCTATCTTGTCCTGCAATAACTTGGGCTATGTCACCTTGGGTTTCATTAAAGTTATCAACTTTGCCTTCAGAGTATTTAAAGCGAGTATCATTTCTTCCCACTACAAGCTCGCCAAATTGACCTTTTAAACCAAGATAAGTATTCCTTGCACTAAATGGCTCTTCGGTGTCATCTTGCTCAAAGCCTTTTACTTGCACTTCGTATTTAAAAACAACGTTTAAATATTCATTTAATTTGTGTTGCCCTTGAATACCTATACGCGAAAATGGCGCTTCAATCTGCGTGCCTTCTTCTGCGTAACGCATAATACCCGTATCTGTATTAGCAATTTGCACTTCGGCTTTACCATAAACATCATATTCAGTAGCGCAAGCCGTGTACGAGTAAAAAGCTAAGCTACTTATTGAGGTGAGTAAAATAGTAGAGTGTGTAAACTTTATCATTATGTGTCCTAATTATTAGAATCTACTTGTTGTCAGACCTAATAAGGCAACATTACTGCCAATGGTAAAATACTTCTATATTTCAGATGGTTAATGGGTATTGCGTATAAAAAAGAGAATAAATGTGCGGTTTCCCACACACCATAAAAACGAAGTTGTCACATAAACCACACAATTTAGTCAATAAACATATCGCGGTTTAAATTGTATTTACTCATTTTATCGTAAAGGGTTTTACGAGCGATTTGCAGTGTATCCATCGTATTTTTAATACTGCCATGGTTACGCTCTAGGGCTTCTTCTATTAACGACTGCTCATAAAAAGCAACTTTTTCAGATAGGCTTAAATCGGGAGAAAGCTCACCTTTAGCCTGCGTTTTGCTAACACTAAAAGCAAGTTCTACTCCTAATAAAACCGCGCGCTCAGCTTGGTTTCTAAGCTCCCTTACATTACCAGGCCAGTCGTACGCTAAGAGTCGCTGTTGTATTTCGCTATTAAGAGGTGCTGGCGGCTTGTGATAGCGTGTTGCTGCAATAGAGCTAAAGTGCTTAAAGAGTAATACTATATCTGCTTTGCGAGCTCTAAGAGGCGGTATATCTACTTTTACCAAGCTTAGTCGATAATATAAGTCTGCTCTAAATTCACCTTTTTCAACTAATAAAAGCAAATCTACTTTAGTGGCTGCAACAATTCTTATATCTAACTCAATTGCTTTATTATCACCTACTGGAGTTACTTTTCGCTCCTCTAATACGCGTAATAATTTAACCTGCAACGACATAGGGGTACTTTCTATTTCATCTAAAAAAACTGTACCACCTTGTGCAAATTCAAACTTTCCCTTACGAGTGTGAGTTGCTCCGGTATAGGCACCACTTGCAGCACCAAACAACTCGCTTTCTATCAACTGCTCAGGCACCGCGCCGCAATTTATAGCCACAAAATTACTTGCTGAGCGAATACTTTGATCGTGTAAGTAACGCGCTACAAGCTCTTTACCCGTGCCAGTTTCACCTTCAATCATTACATCAGCTGGGGTATCAATAACCGTATTGAGTAAATGCATCATATCTTGCATTTTAGGAGTATCACCCAGTATTCTTACACCCGGCGCTGAGGTTTTTTGTACAGCAAGTTTTAGTGCACGATTTTGAATCACTAAGCTACGCTTGTCGCATGCTCTTGCTATGCAATCAAGCAATGTTTCGTTTACTGGTTTTTCAAATAAGTCATACGCGCCTAATTGCATAGCTTTAACAGCAATAGTTACATCGGCGTACCCTGTTAAAAATATAACCGGCAGTTCACTATCAAATGCCGTGACTTGCTCAAGCAAAGTTAGCCCATCCATTGCAGGCATATTTATGTCACTCAGTACAACGCCCATAAAACGTCGATTAAGCTTTGTTAGAGCCGTACTTGCATCATTAAAGCACTCAACTGTATAGCCTTCGAGGGTAAGTAATTGTTTTAATGAATCTCTGATCATCGCTTCATCATCAACTACAATGATGTGCTTACACGGTGAGTTTTCAATCATCTGTTTTATCCTGCGTGCTTGATAGACTGATTATAAACTCAGCCCCGCCTTGCAGTCGATTGTGCGCACTTAAAGAGCCATTAAACGAGTCAATGATTTGTTTTGAAATAGATAATCCAAGGCCTAAGCCGTTACTCTCTTTAGTACTATAAAAAGGTTCGAAAATATTACCAAAAGCATGTTGCTCTATTCCAGGCCCTGTATCTAAAATTGAGAGTTTTACTCGATTATCAAAGCACTCAACATTAAAACTTAATTTACGTATTATTGCGCCATTCATAGCTTGGCTCGCGTTAGTTATTAAGTTAACCAACACTTGCTCAAATTTAAGTGAATCAACCCACACTATTAACCCACTATCTAAATTAGGCTGCTCTACGTGTACGTTATCTTGTTTTAGTTGTGAGCTGGCAATCATCAAGGCGTTATTTAATAAACCAGCTAACGGATAAGGCCTTAATTGAGTTTGTGATGGTTTGCTAAAATGTTTTAGCTGCCCCACTATTTTGTGTACGCGACCTACAAGCCCCTCAATCACAGTTATGCTTTCGCTAAGTGCGGTGTAATTTTGCTTAGCGAGTAAACGTTTGGCGCTTGCTAGGTAAGTATTCATAGCGCTAAGGGGCTGGTTTATTTCGTGATTAATACCTGCGCTTAACTGCCCAATTGTTGCAAGTTTTGCTGATTGAACTAATGCAACTTGCGTTTTCTCAAGCTCTTGTGTGCGCTCAATCACTTTTTGCTCAAGACTATGCCTAGAGTAAACGAGCTTTTTATAACCCGCAAAACGAGCAAGTAAACTATAACCAACAATAATAACTAAAGCATAAATGCTAAATGCCCAAAACAAGCGTATTAATTGAGCTGAATTTACTTTTGTAATATCAACAAGTACGTTCATATGTGCACTAAAGTAACGCAATGGTTTTGTCGCACTCACATAAAGGTTTTTATTAATTTTGAAATGCGAAATACCCTGGCTCTTATATTGAAATTGCTTAATATATACAGGTTGATGATCTAAATAAGCACGGCGTAACTTTATATTACGTCGCTTTGGTATATCAAACTCACTGAAGCTATTTAAACGCCATGTTTGCATATCAGACATCGCAATTACATTATCACTAAGCTCTAAATAAAAATGGCTACCTTTAGATGTATTTAAAAGCTCTCTGTCGTTTTCAAATTTGCTTACATTCACTTTTAATACAACAACACCAACCGCTTTGTTGTCGTGATAAACAGCCTGCGAAAAATAAATACCACGCTCTTTTGAACGCATACCTAGTGCAAAGTAGGCCACTTTTTCACCTGCAAATGCACGCTTAAAGTAAGGTCTAAAGGCAAAGTTACTGCCTAAAAATGTGTAGTCGGCTTGCCAGTTACTACTTGCCGTTACTGCGCCTTGGGCATTCAGTACAAATATATCTGATGCACCACTGGCTTGTTGTATATCAGCTAAGTAGTTATTTATAGCGTTGTAATGGGCTTGGTCGCCGTTTGCAAATTCAATCATTAACTGATTATAAGTAAGTAGCTGGGGAATAGCCGAAAAACGAGCGAGTTCAGTATCAATGTAATTATTTAATTGGGTAACCTGACGCTGCGCTTGAGCTGTTGCTTTTTCAATATCGTGAGCGCGGCCTACCCAAAATGTAACAACCAAAATTAATACTAATAATATACATACTGTAATTATTTTTTTAGAAAACGTAAACATGGCCTACCCGAGAAATAGCCTAAAAATTTAAGGTCGCTAGTGTAACGACTTATATGAGGCAGGGATATAAACTTTTTGTTAACAAATGAATTTAATTATACTTGTTAATTAAATTTAGTCCTAAAAACAAAAAACACCGCAAACAGTTGTGCTTGCAGTGTTTAAGGTTTAGAACAAAATTAATACGTTATTAATTTGTAGCTAAAGCTGATCTGTTTTTTAGGTATTTGTATAAACCAATTAATGAAGCAGCTATCCAAAATATTTCTATCACAAAGCTCGCTAAATTAAAGTTATAGCAAAGGCTAATTAACAACAAAATCGCCCCTGTTAAATTCATCATATTATACGTTAGGCTAGATGGAGACGTCTTTCCTAGCTGCAGTAAGAAAAATGAACCAACTACTAAAAAAGTACCTGTCATACCTATGATGTCAAATAAGAGTGCTATCACGAAACTATCCTTTATCCATTTTTAAATAACCCAATAAACTGGCCCGATCCATGGGGAGGGTATTTTTTCATTCATTGAAACAGCAAACCGAGCGATTCTATCAATATGGTAAATTCTAACAAGGCCATATGTCCGTATGAAGAAATTTTACTGTATCTGAATTATTTAAACGTTACTTTGCCACCAATTATTTTATAGGCAGGTGCACCACGAATAATCGCTTCTCGGGCAAAAGGCCGACTGCAGTTAGGACAAATACAGGGCTCTTGTGTAAAGTCTTGACTAATACGCTCTTTAAAACACTTAACTAATGCTCCTTTGCCTCCTTTTCGATATTTAAATAAGGAAGCTTTACAAGCAGAGCAAAAAATATCGACCGTTTTAGTTGGGCCTTTTTTATTAGGTTTTGCCATTAAGTCCTTCAGTACTATATAAAAAATTATTCTTTATGATACCAGTTTATAGCAATTCGTTTAATTAAGTGATCTATTTTGAGGGTAGAAAAACGTGTTGATAGCTAGGCGAAAATTCGCTATTTAACTGTTCTAAATGAGAATTTTTTAACACAGGGAGCGATACATTTAGCCTCGCAAAATGATTAAGTATTATTGCTCATTGGTATTAGGTGGGTAAAGGTGACCACTGGGTTTTAGAATTTTTACGCGGTATGGTTATTAAAGTGAGCTCATAATAATTTAATGATGATGAAAAATATAACCTAATCTTTGAAAAAGAAGCGGTTTAATTGAGATGATAATACATTCATATTAAAAGGTTTGATTATAAACCCCGATACTTTAGCCGCAATTACTTGCTTAACTTTATCTGTACTATCCTCACAGGTAACCATCAACACAGGAATATCAGCAAGGGCTCTGTCTTTTCGAATGTTTGTGAGTAAATCAACACCATCCATTTTTGGCATATGAAGATCTGTAATAACCAAATCGAAATGTTGGTCACGTAATAAAGCCAAAGCTTGTAATCCATCAGTAGCTTCAACGATATTGCAATACTCCAACTTTCTTAGCATATTAATTAAAACATGACGCATGAGCGGCATATCATCAACAACTAATATTTTCATTAATACTGCTACCAAATCATGTAAATACGATTATATAAACCTACTCTACTCTCAGGTAAGAATCAAACCGGGCATTAATGGCAACTCAACCCTTACGGCCAAATACCTAAAATAAGCCCCATTAACGAAAACTGTAAAATACAGTAACTCCCATTAATTAAAAATAGTTTTAAAGGGCGTTGCTCAAATATATAACTTAACCCTAGTGAACTACTGATCCAAAAAAAGCCGATCACAAAGCCTGTTCCTACACACTCAACTAAACTTGCGTCTTTACCTAAAAATAGAGACAACATTAAAGCCGCTATAAATACTAAAAAGAAGCTGCCGCCAAATATCAACTTAGGATTGGCTGATTGTAAATCAAGGTCAGTTAAGCCAATACTTTCTAGCCAAGCGTTTTTAAAGAGTGCTTTTGAGTACCATATGCCGCCAAGCATAAAAGAAGACAGTGCAGCCACCAGTATTGCAAAATAATCTACATCTAAAAGGTTCATACAAACAGCCGTATACAAAATGTGTAATACCGTTTGGTATTAAATATTAACGGTATAAAGATACTCTCAATGTAGTTACAAATAAGGTATTGAGCAAATTGCTTAACTTGAGTTAATTGCCTTTATGGAGAGTAATTTTAAAAATAAAGGCTATAAATCGCCAAATTTAGCGCTAGTTAACGCCGCTAAATTAGTTGGGGAGAGTGCGATTTCTAAACCTCGCTTTCCGGCGCTCACATAAATAGTATCAAAAAGTGAAGCACTACTATGAATAAACGTAGCTAAGCGTTTTTTTTGTCCAAGTGGACTTACTCCCCCTAAAATATAACCAGTGCTAGCTTGAACTTTTTGCGGGGCAGCCATTGCTACTTTTTTGGCACCACATAATTTTGCCAACTGTTTTAAGTTAACTTGTTGCGACACAGGAGTAACAGCAACAATTAGCTGCCTTTCGTGTGTTTCAAGAACGAGAGTTTTATATACTTGGGCGCTATCTAAATTTAACTTTTCAACAGCTTCAAGCCCATATTGACTATTACCTGCATCGTGTTCGTAACTGAGTACTTCAAAGGGGATTTTTTGTTTTTTAAGTAATTCGATTGCTGGGGTCATACTATTTAATCGTGTTTTTTTTAACAGTAACAAAAATAAAATTTAAAGCAAAAAAAACGACGCTAAAAAGCGCCGTTTCATTATTAATAATAATTTAAATTTACTTAGTTAAATCATCAAAAAACTTTTTAACACCGTCAAAAAAGCCTTGCTCTTTAGGACGATTTTTCGAGCTATCTGTACCCATACTTTCATCTAACTCTTGCAGTAGTTCACGTTGACGCTCGTTAAGATTAACTGGCGTTTCGATTACTACCTTACAAATTAGATCGCCTTGGGCACCACTTCGAACAGACTTAACGCCTTTGCCACGCATACGGAACATTTTGCCCGTTTGCGTTTCAGAAGGTATTTTAAGTTTTGCACGACCATCAAGTGTTGGCACCTGAATTTCGCCACCAAGACCTGCTGTTGTAAAGCTAATTGGTACTTCACAGTATAAATTATTTGCTTCACGTACAAATATTTCATGTTCGCGAACAGATACTTGCACGTACAAGTCGCCAGATGGCGCGCCGTGCATTCCGGCTTCACCTTCACCAGTTAAGCGGATACGGTCTCCTGTATCAACGCCAGCTGGAATTTTAACTGAAAGCGTTTTAGTTTTTTCTACGCGGCCCTGGCCATGACATTTGTTACAAGGGTCTGAAATAATCTGACCTTGTCCCTGACACGTTGGACACGTTTGCTGAACAGCAAAGAAACCTTGGCGCATTTGTACTTGGCCAGCACCATGACACGTAGTACATGTTTTAGGCTTAGAACCTGCTTTAGCACCACTGCCATCACATGGCTCACAACCCACCCATGTTGGTACTTTAATTTCAACTTCTTTACCACGAACCGCTTCTTCTAAGCTCAAGTCCATGTTGTAACGTAAGTCAGAACCACGTTGTTGACGAGATTGACGTCGACCACCGCCGCCACCAAAAATATCGCCAAATACGTCACCAAATACATCACCAAAATCGCCATGACCGCCACCAAAGCCGCCATGACCACCGCCACCGCCCTGTTCAAATGCCGCGTGACCATGTTGGTCATACATTTGGCGTTTTTGAGGATCAGTTAAAATCTCGTAAGCTTCTTTAACTTCTTTAAATTTAGTTTCAAGCTCTTTATCGCCTGCGGTACGATCTGGATGATATTTCATCGCTAAGCGTTTATACGCTTTTTTTATGTCTCGCTCACTCGCATCTTTGCTTACGCCGAGGGCTTCGTAATAATCGCGTTTTGACATATCTATCACACTACTCTTTTCTGTTTGCAGCGTGAGCTGCTGGATAAACCGATAAATCGCATCGATTTATCATTGAATTTTCAAACCTTAAATACATGCAAAAGGCGCGACAAGCTATTGCTCGCGCGCCTCAATTGTTCATCCTAACCTAAACACTCGATTGAGTTAAGTGTTTTTGGCTAGCGAGAAGCGTTAGCAACAATTACTTGTCGTCTTTCACTTCTTCGAACTCTGCATCAACAACGTCGTCGTCTTGCTTAGCTGATTGCTGTTGCTCGCCTGCATCTGCTGAACCTTGCTGTGCTTTCGCTTGTGCAATTTCCATTAGTTTTTGAGACTTTTCAGCAAGAGCTTGAGTTTTAGCTTCAATCTCTTCTTTGTTGTCGCTCTTAATAGCAGCTTCTAAATCTACAACAGCCGCTTCAATCGCTTCTTTGTCTTCGCTTGGTAATGCATCGCCAGCTTCTTCAATTTGCTTACGAGTACCGTGTACTAGAGCATCAGCTTGGTTACGAGCAGCTACAAGTTCTTCAAACTTTTTATCGTCTTCAGCATGTGCTTCTGCATCACGAACCATTTTTTCAACTTCTTCATCGCTTAGGCCTGAAGATGCTTGAATTGTGATTTTTTGCTCTTTACCTGTATCTTTATCTTTTGCAGATACATGTAAGATACCATCGGCATCAACATCGAATGTTACTTCGATTTGCGGTGTACCACGTTGTGCTGGGCGAATACCTTCTAGGTTAAATTGACCTAGAGATTTATTGTCGCTTGAACGTTTACGCTCACCTTGTAACACGTGAATTGTTACAGCAGATTGGTTATCTTCAGCTGTTGAGAATGTTTGCGATTTCTTAGTAGGAATCGTCGTGTTTTTCTCAATTAATGCTGTCATTACTGAACCCATTGTCTCAATACCAAGAGATAATGGAGAAACGTCTAGTAATAGTACATCTTTGACGTCACCAGCAAGTACACCACCTTGAATCGCTGCGCCTACTGCAACTGCTTCATCAGGGTTTACGTCTTTACGTGGTTCTTTACCGAAGAAATCAGCAACTGTTTTTTGTACTAAAGGCATACGTGTTTGGCCACCAACAAGAATAATATCGTTGATGTCGCTTACTGATAAATCAGCATCAGCAAGTGCACGTTTAAGTGGCTCTAGAGATTTAGTTACTAAATCTTCAACTAGTGATTCAAGCTTAGCACGTGTTAGTTTCACGTTCATGTGCTTAGGACCAGATGCATCAGCAGTTACATACGGAAGGTTTACTTCAGTTGATTGTGCAGATGACAGTTCAATTTTTGCTTTTTCAGCAGCTTCTTTAACACGTTGCATTGCAAGAGGATCAGTTTTTAAGTCTAAACCTTGATCTTTCTTGAATTCAGCTACTAAGTAGTTGATTACACGGTTATCGAAATCTTCACCACCTAAGTGAGTATCACCGTTTGTAGCAAGTACTTCAAAAGTGTGCTCGCCTTCAACTTCATCAATTTCAATGATTGATAAATCGAAAGTACCGCCACCTAAGTCATATACTGCAACGATGTTTTCGCCACGGTTTTTATCCATACCGTAAGCAAGTGCCGCAGCAGTTGGCTCATTGATAATACGTTTAACTTCAAGACCCGCAATACGGCCAGCATCTTTCGTTGCTTGACGTTGTGAATCGTTAAAGTATGCAGGTACTGTGATTACAGCTTCAGTTACTTCTTCACCTAAGAAGTCCTCTGCCGTTTTCTTCATTTTTTTCAGTACTTCAGCAGAAATTTGTGGTGCAGCGCGTTTTTCGCCACCCGCTTCTACCCATGCATCGCCGTTATCAGCTTTGATGATTTTAAACGGCATAATGCCGATATCGCGTTGTACTTCTTCGTCTTCAAAACGACGACCAATTAAACGCTTGATTGCAAATAATGTGTTTGTCGGGTTAGTAACCGCTTGACGCTTAGCAGATTGACCTACTAATGTTTCGCCGTCTTGCGTGTAAGCAATAATAGACGGGGTTGTGCGATCGCCTTCCGCGTTTTCAATAACACGTGCTTTGCCACCATCAAGTACTGCAACACAAGAGTTTGTAGTACCTAAATCGATTCCAATAATTTTACCCATGAAACTTCTCCAACTTCAATATTCGTTAATACGTTCGATGACATAGTAAATAGGGATGCGCCAAACTTATTTCAACTGTAAAAATGAAAAAAAATCCATTTTTTGTGATTTATTTACAAAATAACCCTAATAATTGTAAGGAATGGTGATTTTTGCACCGCCAGAGACGTTTTTAATTACTGGTCTGACTAGTTTGGTTGTGTTATAAATTTATTAAATCGCACTATAAAAGGACATCTTCATGCATTTTGAACAATTACTTCTCCAAGCTGCAAAAATTGGAAGTTCAGACAATACCGAACAATTAACTAGCACAATGCAATTTCCAGAAAACTGGTGCCAAGGCAGAACTGCTTTTGGTGGGCTCTCAGCCGCACTGTTGTATCAAGCTATCAGAGGAAAAGTATCCAATGATCGTCGCCTACTCTCACTCAGTACAAATTTTGTAGGGCCATTACTAGCTGATACTCCTTTTTCGTTATCGGTAGAAATATTACGACAAGGTAAAAGCAGCACACAGGTACTCGCCAAAGCCATTCAAAATGAACAAGTGTGTGTAATTGTACAAGCGTGTTTTGCTAAAAGTAGAGAGTCGGGTGTAAATGTGCCTGTTTCAAAGTCTTTAGGGTTAAAACCGGTAGACGAGCGCCATACTCTACCTTTTATTAAAGGCCAGATGCCTGAATTTTTTCAACATGTTGATTTATGCCCTCAACAAGGTGCCATGCCATTTAGCAGCGCAGAAACGTCTCACTTAGGGGGATGGATGCGCTTTAAACATACGCCCGAACAAATAACTGAAGCGCATGTAATTGCATTAACAGATGCATGGCCACCTACGTTATTACAAATGTTTAAACAACCCGCTCCAGCTAGTAGCATGTCATGGTATTTAGAGTTTGTACAAGAGCCAAACTTATCACCTGGCGAATGGCTTGGCTTTGAAGCAATCACTCATCACTCAAAAGATGGTTACGGTTTAGAAGATGGCTGTATATGGTCACAATCCGGTGAGCTAATAGCGCTTACACGTCAAACAGTGGCGTTATTTGATTGATGAATGGGTTTGGCCTTCATCAAAAATTCTTTTATAAGTACCGTTTTGCTTGATGAGCGCCAAACCAATATCAAACTCAGTAGCTAAAGAGAAGTTATTAAAATAAGCAGGTCGCTCTGCTTTTGTAAATAAAGTGTAAATTTGCACAGCTTCGGGTGATTTATGTTGATTGTAGTAATAGTAAAAAATACGCTTGTCTAACACAATTACATCCACCCAACCTTTTAACAGCTTATCTACTTGCGCTTTTTGATTAATAACCTCTTGATATGAGCTAAAGTGTTTAACATTACTTTTAAATATAGAAGGCAGATATGCAGTTGCATTTTGAAAAGCAAGAACGTTTTTATTAAACATGCCTTCTATTTTATCAATATTATATTTATTTCGCTTGAGTGTAATGGCTACATTTTCATAACTAAGTACCGGTTTACTTGAGTAAATACCAGGACTACTTCCTCCTGCATAATTTAAAAGTATATCTACTCCTTTATTATGCAATTGATGCTCAGCGCGTTTATTAGACATATATTGCACATTAATATTGGCAAATCCATTAGCCTTTAACGCGGCTTTAATTAAACCTAGGTGTATACCCGAGTCTGTTTTTGCAAAAACATAGGGCGGAATTGATGCGCTCGCGGCGATAATTACTTCTCGCTCTTTATTAATAGCCACAGCATTTTGCGAACAAATAAAGAGCCACATTTGTATGCAGTACAAATAATATTTCACACGCTTCCTTTATATAACGAGCAGCTTGATGGCAGAACGCGTTGTATTAATGTATTAAATATAGCAAAATTGAAGAAATATTCTTCTTGCTTGGTATTAAATTGCAAACTGTCTGCCCCTGCTGCGATCTGATCATAGATATACCTCGCATAATCGCAAAACAAATGGCGATATGCCCACATTGTCACCATAAACTTTGCGAAGCCGATGTTAATCACGACAGTCGCATAGTTGCACTAAGCTTTAGCGCACTATTAATGTTGCTCAGCAGTATGTTTTACCCTTTTATTTCATTTAGTAGTAGCGGTATAACTCAAACTATTACACTGCCCGACGCGGCTCGAATTTTGTTTAATTATGATAGTGAGCTACTTGGCTTATTTATTGATTTGAGCATTATTGCCCTGCCCATGGGTTTGCTTGTTATTTTAATTCCTTTGCATCTTGGGCTTTTAAAAGCATTACCAGAGAGCATTGCAAGGCGACTACTAAAGTTCACTTTGGCGTTAGAGCCTTGGATTATGTCGGAAATATTTTTAATTGGCGTACTTGTTAGTATGGTTAAAATCATGTCGCTGGCTGATATTAGCTTCGGCACGAGTTTTTGGGCTTATGTGGGGTTTGTTATTTTATACATAGCTGCACTTGTTCACTTAAATCGCCCACGCTTATGGGCTCAAATAAAGCCTGTAAAAGTACTCGAAGGCGCAGAGCATGCTAAACGTGCAATAGATGAAAATATTAAAGCCTGCCATGTGTGCCATCAACTATGTACCGGTAATATTTGCCAGCGTTGCCATACAAAAACACACGTTAGAAATCCTTATAGCGTACAAAAAGCAGCAGCTTGGCTAATTACTTCTGTTGTTTGTTATATTCCAGCAAATGTTTTACCTATTATGCACACCACTAGCCTTGGGGATGAATCCCCTTCGACTTTAATTGGTGGTGTTATTACTCTTTGGAAAAGTGGCTCCTACCCTATTGCCGCTATTATATTTTTAGCCAGCGTTGTGGTGCCACTTGCTAAAGCTTTTGTATTGAGCTTTTTATGCTTTATGGTTACAAGGCCTGCCAATAAACATACAAAAAGTTACACCCGAATTTATCAACTGACTGAGTTTATTGGTAAATGGTCGATGATAGATGTATTCGTGGTTGCTATTTTAGTGGCCTTAGTTCAACTGGGTAATTTAATGTCAGTAACGCCAGGATTAGGCATTGTATTTTTTACAGTTATGGTAATATGCCAAATGATGGCTGCCCATGCCTTTGACCCACGCTTATTGTGGGATTCCCCTAAAAACAAAAAATCAGAGAACAAAGCATGACCGAAACCGCCGAAATAACAAAAGAACCGAAAATTTCAGCTATCTGGATCATTCCGGCAATTGCGCTGTTAGTGGGCATGTGGATGTTATACCAATACCAAGCTAATAAAGGCCCTACTATTTTTATCGAAATGCCACAAGCAGAAGGTATTATTGCAGGTAAGACTGAAATAAAAGTGCGCAGTGTAAAAATAGGTCAAATTGATCATGTTCGGCTATCCGACACGCAAGACAGCGTAATTGCTCGCGCGCAAATAGATAAAAATTACAACGAGCTACTGACTGACGATGCCAAAATTTGGGTCGTAAAACCACGCATTGATGAAACAGGTATTAGCGGGATGAGTACGTTATTGTCTGGTGTATATTTAGAGTTTTCACCCGGTGAAAGTAAAGAACTAAAAGAGCGTTTTAAGTTACAAGATGAACCCGCCCTCATTGGTAAAGATGTGAAAGGTGGTCGTTTTAAATTAATGAGTTACAACGCTGAAGTACTTGATGTAAGCACCGGTATATTCTTCAAAAATTATAAAATAGGGCAAATAGAAACCGCCACTTTTGATTGGGAAAACCAAGCAATGAAGTATGGCGTATTTATTAAAGCCCCTTATCAAAATCTGATCACCATGAACTCAATATTTTGGGTGAACGCAGGAATTGAAATTGACCTATCTGCCGATGGTATCAATATTAATACGGGCTCTTTGAGTAAACTATTAAAAGGCGGTATTTCGGTTGGTTTACCTGAACAACAGGCCCCGGGTGAAATAGCACAAGATGGGCATAGCTTTTCATTAAGCCAAAGCTATAAAGAGGCGTTAGAAGAGCGCTTTTATGATTTTGATTACTACCTAATTGAATTTGAACAGTCAGTTCGAGGACTACGCACAGGTGCACCTGTCGAATACAGAGGTATGCGTGTAGGTACTGTTGTTGAAACCCCTGCCAATGTAA
>NZ_AUTI01000423.1:0-15247 GCF_000497995.1 Pseudoalteromonas sp. TB25 | reverse complement strand
CCCGCAGCAGTTGCTTGTGCAACTAACTCTTCAATATTGCCGCCTTCAGCCATTGTTTGTAGTGCTGTAGATGCTTGCGTTGCTACTTCAAACAGTGTGTCTTCGCTGTTGTGTGCTGTAATTAACAGTGGAGTAAAGTGAATACCTTTGGTTAAGTTAGTTACTTTTAGGTCTAATTCTGCGGCCATAGTCGATTGGCTAGCNCTGCCGCTAAAAGAATTGCGATTGTTAATGTAGAAGTTTTCATTATTATTTCCTGTAAGTGATGATTCGAGTTGAGTATTGAATAATCGTCTCCAGAAACTCTCACAAACTTATCACTTTTTTATCACAAGATTTCACGCTGTGATTTTTAAACATAAATACGTTGGTTGATTTGTAGACATTTGTTTAGTTAAGAGGCAACATACATAAAACAAAAAGGAGAGTGTTATGGAAGAAAATCAGCAGGTTGAACCAGTTAATAAAGATGACCGTACGTGGGCTATGTTATGCCATTTAAGTGCGCTTGCTGGGTTTGTTGTGCCGTTTGGCTCAATAATTGGGCCATTAATTGTGTGGTTAATTAAAAGAGATGAAATGCCAATTGTTGATGTGCATGGTAAAAAGGCGCTTAACTTTCAAATAACGATGGCAATTGCATATGTAGTTTGTTTTGTGCTGATGTTTGTAGCAGTCGGCTTAATATTACTACCTATAGTGGCAATTTTTGGGTTTGTAATGGTTGTAATGGCAAGTATTAAAGCTAATGAAGGTAAAGAGTTTAATTACCCGTTTAGTTTAAATTTGATAAAATAAACACACAGTTTATTTTTATACCAATTGCATTAAATTAGTGACCTATTATAGCGATAAGAAAATAGCTCAATAACAAGGCTAAAATTATGATACATAGTTGTTCTATATAAATAATTTTTAACGTAGTTAGTGAGTTATTTAATACGCTAGAATGATCATGTTTTTAATAAAATTGGTATTATAAACCCAGCTATAGGCTGGGTTTTTACGTTTAGCCATAAGGGCATTATGCTTTATCTCACGTTATTTATTAGCGCATTTATATCTGCGACATTACTGCCTAGCTCTTCTGAGGTGATAATGGTGGGAATGATTACTCAAGATAAAGTTAATTTATGGCTTATGTGGTGCGTAGCAACACTTGGAAATGTGTTAGGGAGCTGTGTTAATTACTGGTTAGGCACGCAGGTACTGCGTTTTAAAGATAAAAAATGGTTTCCTGTATCGCAAAAAGGGCTTGATAGCGCACAAAAGCAATTTAATAAATATGGAGTGTATAGTTTGTTATTTGCTTGGTTACCGGTTGTGGGGGACCCATTAACGGTGATTGGAGGCATATTTAAAGTACGACTTAGTACCTTTTTATTGTTAGTAACACTAGGCAAAGGCGCTCGCTATTTAGCGGTTATCGCCCTTGCCGTAGGATTCGAAAAGCTTTTTTAAATAAGTTTTTAAGTGCTTATTTAGCCCAATCAAGCGTTAACGACACTGAGTCGGCAAAACGCAGTGCATGTGGTTTATCAACACGTGCTTTAGCGTAATGAACGCTTGGGTGTGCGTGACAAACGGCAAGAATTTCAGCAACTAATTTTTCTAGCAGTAAAAAGTGCCCTTGCTCTACTAAGCTAATAACTTCTTTGGTGATCACTTTATAATTAAGTGCTTGGTCAACTTCATCCGTTTTACACGCATCATCAGCAGGGTAGTGAATCTCTAGATTGATCACTACATCTTGCTTTTTTTCACGCTCATCGGGGTTAAAGCCAATAAACGTACGCAGGCGTAAATTAGTAACGTTAATAATTGCATTAGCCATAGGGTTAACCTTTTATAAGCTGCAAAAATTCGTTACGTGTTTTAGGATCGCTTCTAAAGTTACCTAACATTACTGATGTACGCATGCTTGAATTTTGCTTTTCTACACCACGCATCATCATACACATGTGTTTTGCCTCAACAATAACGCCTACGCCCTTAGCGCCAGTAACTTCTTCAACTGCTTTAGCGATTTGATGCGTTAACTGTTCTTGAATTTGAAAACGGCGTGAAAACATATCAACAATACGTGCAAATTTAGATAAGCCTAATACTTTACCGTTTGGTATATAAGCAATATGGCAACGGCCAATAAAAGGCAGTAAATGATGCTCACACATAGAGTAGAGCTCTATGTCTTGTACTAACACCATGTCGTCAGCGTCAGATGTAAATACTGCTTTATTAGTTATTTCATCAAGCGTTTGACGATACCCTTGCGTTAAATATTCCATTGCTTTTGCAGCACGTTTTGGCGTATCAAGTAAGCCTTCGCGGTTAGCATCTTCGCCTACAGCGGTGATGATTTTTTCATAACTTTCTTTTAATTCATTGTGCATAAATATCTCAGTTTATTTATATTTACTTTAAATGACGACCGCCATCAATAGGCAAAGAGCGCCCTGTGATGTAGTGGCTTTGTAATAGTAAATCAATGCTATTGATAATTTCTTGGCATCCGGGTTCAATGCCCATTAATGATTTTTTAAGGGTCTTAGCTCGATATTGTTCATCGTCATGTTCATTAAAAATAATGAGCGATGGAGCAACCGAGTTCACTTTTATATTTGGCGCATATTTAGCGCTAAACGATTTGGTTAGGTTGTCGAGTGCTGCTTTACTTGCTGCATAAGCTAAGTGTTTAGGGCTGCCTGTTTCAACTACATAATCAGTAAGATGTATTATATCGGCAGGTACTTTTTCATTTTGCTGATAGTTTAAAAGCAGCTCTGCGCACATTAAATTAATTAAATACGGTGTTTTGGCATGTACTCGCATCATATTATCAAACAGTGCTGCAAAGTCAGGGTTGTTAGCTTCGCAGTCCCAGCTTGATGCGTTATGAACAATAGCGCGCAGCGATGTTGTATGCTCTTTAAGCGTATTTATAAATGTACTAATACCTTCATCGGTACTAAAATCGGCATAAATACATACAGCGCCTTGTTGCTCTAATTTATCAACAGCGGCGTGACGAGTACGATACGTGATAATAATACTCTGCCCTTGGGCTATATAATGCTGAGCGAGTGCTAAACCAATACGTTGGCCTGCGCCGGTAATTAAAATGGGCGATGTCATATAAGGCAGTGTTCTCTTTGGCGGGTAGTTATACCAATATAATTAAAAATATCATCGTTCTATCGCTATTTCATAGGGCTATAATAGCTCACTAATTTAATGCAATTGGTATTATAAAATTCAAAGCGTTAATTTATTAAAATATACGCAGCTTCTTAATCTGTCGATCAAAAAAGCAATTAATCCTCAAAGGCATTAATTGCTTTATTTTAGCTACTAAACCTTAATCGTAAATTGTCGGAATTGGTTGACGCTTATGTTGTGTACGCGTGTAAATGCTTACAAGCTTTTGTTCAACATCATTAGACACAGGTTTACCTTCTAAAAAGTCATCAATTTGCTCATAGCTCAAACCAAGTGCTTCTTCGTCTGTTAAACCTGGGCGGTCACTTTCTAAATCAGCTGTAGGTGCTTTATCTACCAATAAAGCTGGCGCACCTAGTGCAGTAGCAAGTGCACGAACTTGGCGTTTTGATAAACCAAACAGAGGGGCTAAATCGCACGCGCCGTCACCAAATTTAGTATAAAAGCCAGTAATGTTTTCAGCACTATGATCGGTACCCACTACTAAGCCTTGGCAAAAACCTGCAATTTCGTACTGAGCAACCATACGTTGACGCGCTTTGACATTACCTTTAATAAAATCTATTTGAGCTTGCTCAGGCAGTGCTTCACCACAGCCAACTACGGCAGCTAGCGCTTGCTCATGCAATGCATCAGCCGCAGGTTGTACGTTTACGGTCATACGTTTACTTGGTTGAATAAAATCAACCGCCATTTGTGCTTCATCTTCGTCAGCTTGTACACCATAAGGTAGACGTACAGCAATAAACTGATACTTGTTAGTATCGTGTTCTTTATTTAGCTCGTTTACAGCAAGTTGACATAAGCGGCCGCAGGTTGATGAGTCAACACCACCGCTAATACCCAGTACTAATGAGCGGGAGTGAGCTGCTACCAAACGTGTTTTAATAAAATTAACTCGGCGAGTTATCTCAGCATTTACATCAATCGTTGGCTGAACCTTCATTTCAGCCATAATTTCGGCGCGCATTGCCAGCTCCTTATAAAATTTAATATGTGATACGCAATAAACTTATTATGTGATTTAGTTTTAGTTAATTAAAGTTTTAAATGAGCTTTTATTTGGCGAAGCTCTGCTTTTAATTTTTCTACTTCTTCAAGTAAATCGCTTAATTCTTTGTCTTTAATTACTTCGCTTGGTAGCGCAACAAAGGCATCGGCGGGATTATTTTGTTGTTCGCCAAATAAATGAATATATCGACTGTCACGTTTACCAGCTTCACGCTCTAGCTTTGTGACGTACTCGCTTTCAATCAGTTTATTGAGCGCTGCCTCTACTTCATTTACGTTATTAAAATCAGCAAGCCTAGCACTGCGGGTTCTTAATTCACCAGGAGTCTGAGCACCACGCAAAAGTAATAAACAAACAATGGCACGCTGCTGAGCAGAAAATTGCAGATTACTAAATTCAGTGTTGCAAAAGCGGTGATCGTATTTATTTACGCGACCCGAAAGACCTTCATCTATTGTAACCAAACGCATTTCTATTAGTTCATCAAGTGCGTTTTGAACGTCTTCATCTGTAAGACTTAACACAGGATCGCGATTAGATTTTTGGTTACATGCGTTCACTAGCGCGTTTAACGATAGCGGATAATGCTCTGGCGTCGTGCTTTGTTTTTCTAATAGGCAACCAAGAATACGTTGTTGATTTGTTGATAACTGCATAAATAATCTCAAATTAGTAAGCGTATTTTATTAGCTTACACCTTTATTGAATGCCAAGCCATTGTTGAAGCTTTGGTTGTAATGCAGCTAAATCGAGAGGCTTACTTAAATAGTCGTTCATGCCTGCGGCTAGGCATTTTTCTTTATCGCCCTGCATGGCATTGGCTGTTAGCGCAATAATAGTAATATTTTCATTATCTTTACCAGCATCACCTTCTCTAATGGCTTTAGTGGCCTGGTAGCCATCCATTTCGGGCATTTGGCAATCCATTAAAACTAGCTTATATGGTTTCCCTTGTTTTGCATTAAGCTTTACAATTGCCTCAAGGCCATTTTCGGCAATATCAAAAGTAACACCCGCCTGCTTTAATAGCGCAGAGGCAACCACTTGGTTTATTTTATTGTCTTCAACAAGCAATAGTTGTGGTTCTGATGAATCCAGTACTGGCGCTTTAGTTAGCTTGTTTTGAAGCTGTGCTTGTTGCTGCTGTTGTTCAATGTATTTATCGTTTGTGAGTGAGTCAAACAAATCAGACGGTGTGAGAGGTTTGAAAATCATACAGTCGACTTCCATACCTACTTTAGACTCCTCAGACGAATAACTCATTGGCGCCATAATAACTAACTTGCAACTATGCATATTTATAAAGTTTTTGAGCGCGGTGATATGCGTTTGTGGGGCTTTTTCAAAAAAGTAGTAATCAACTAAAATAGCACCAGGGTGGGTGGTTACATTACTTAAGTAATCATCAACCTCAAGATAGTTATGTATACAATTAACTTTTGCACCCCAAACAGTGAGCTGCTTATTAGCGGTGTTAGCATTTAACGAGCACTCATCAATAATTAAAATATGTTTGTTTTTAATTAAATGACTCGGTAAATCTTGTTCTTTACTTAAGCGCGGTTGTATTTGTACTGTGAAAGAAAATGTACTTCCTTCACCTTGCATACTGTTTACACTCACTTCACCGTTCATCAGTTCGCACAATTGTTTTACTATGGCAAGACCAAGCCCTGTGCCCCCAAATTGGCGTGTTGTTGATGCATCGGCTTGTGTGAATGAGTCAAATAACGACGCTTGTTTTTTAGGGTCAATACCAATACCAGTATCAATAATCGAACATTGAAGGAACGAGCCATCCGTTGTTTCATCTATTCTGGCGGTAATGACTACTTCGCCATCAATAGTAAATTTAACCGCGTTGCCAATTAAGTTATTTAAAATTTGGCGCAAGCGGTTAGGGTCACTAATTATCTCGCTAACAGTTATTTGAGTAGCATCTAGAATAAGTTTTGTATTGTTTTGTTCTACCTTTAAAGCAAAGGATTCCACCACTTCTCCTAATAACCGAGGTAAATTAAATTGCACGTTTTCAATATCGAGCTTACCGGCTTCAATTTTAGAAAAGTCTAATATGTCATTAATTATATTAAGCAAAGATTGAGCTGATGATTGAGCAAGTTCAATATGATGTTTTTGCTGTAGGTCCAATTGAGTTTGCTTAATTATGTTAAGCATACCTAAAACACCGTTCATTGGGGTGCGAATTTCGTGGCTCATACTCGCTAAAAATTCACTTTTAGCTTTAACAGCTTGTTCGGCGGTTTCTTTGGCAGAAACTAGTTTTTGTTCGGTTTCAATTCGCTGTTGGCTTGAGTGCAAGCTGCCTATTAACGCTGCAACGGCAATTAAAAAGCTTTCTTCGTTTTTAGACCAGTGGCGTTTTGATTGACATTGCTCTGCGCAGACGACTCCTATAGCGCCACTTCCCGCAGGAATTATTACGCACAGCATTGATTTAATCTCGAGAGTCATTAAATACTGTTCTTTAATTGGCTCGAGTATTGGGTGTTCTTGGGCGTCAGGCACATTAAATACAGGCTGGTGATCTATTGCATTAAAAAAGCCGGGAAGATTTTTTCTTAGCCAAATAGAGTCAATTTTATCACTAGACGAATGTTTACTATGTATGGCAAAAGGGCTTAGTTGGGATTTGTCTTCATTAAAAAACCAAATACTGGCACGTTTAATATCAAATGCTTGGCAGATTGCTTTAGTAATAATGTCTTTTGATTGGCTAAGTTGCCCATTTAATATTAATTTATTAACGGTCAGGGAGGCTAAAATTTCGTTGTGTAATGCGGTTTTATTATTTTCTAATTCAATTTTTTTACGGGTATCAATATTCTGTAATGAGCCAAAGATACGTGTGCATCGTCCATTTTTTCGTTCTGCTTCACCATGTACAAGTACCCAAACAGATTCACCTTCTTCATCCATTACTTCTAATTCAACTTCGTAGCTTTCACCATATTTTATGGCTCGTTCAATTAAAGGTTTAATTGTTTCTCTGCTAGTGCCTTGTTTAAAGTAATTTAAATCTGTAGGCCATTCTGGTTGGTTATTTAATGGGTATTTAAATAGTTTTTTGGTCATATCAGACCAATATACTTGTTTCGTTTCTAAGTTAAATGACCATGCGCCTATTTGGGCTAGATCACTCATTGCTTCAAGCATTTTTTCGTTTTGTTGCTGACGATTAAGCATTTTCAAAAAGAATAAAAAGGCCCAAATTAATAATCCGCAAATAATAATAATTGATAGCCTAAGTGGCCATACAGCTGAATTTGGTGGGCTCCAACCTATTTTAGGTGCTACGTAAAGTTGCCAATTGCCACCTTGAAAGCTTAACGTAAACTCAAGGGGGTCTTGCTCTATTATGTTTTGATTACCGTAAAAAAACTCCCCTTTGCTGCCAAGTCCATGCCTGCCTTGTAAAGCGACGTTGTATTCTTTTTCTAGCTCATAAATACCTGAATTTTCATAGACTTTGTCAATGTTGAGAACAACTGAAAGTAATCCCCAAAAGCGATTTTCTGGCGGTATGTAAACAGGAACGCGGGCTATAAGTGCTATGTCACCTTGGATTAATTTTAATGGGCCTGCCATTACAATGGTATTTGTATCACGAGCTCTAATAGCATCAGCGCGTTGGTTTTTTTCTTCTAAAAAGTTTAAACCGAGTGCTTTTTCATTACCTTTTAAGGGGTAAGTCATACGAATTACCATATCGGGTGCGCCACCAATATTGCGAAGCTCATTTGAGGTTTTAAATAGTGGTTGGGCAATTTGTTCAAACTGTGTTTGCTGTAAATCAGGCTGTGCTGCGACGGCAACACCTAAGCCTCGAACTAGTTGGATATTAGAAACTAAAATAGATTCTAATTGAGCTCGATATGTACTTACTTCAGAAAGAATTTGTAGGCGATGAGCATCTTTAACACGATTGTAGTTAATACGATCAAGTACGATACCAACTAGTACAGTTAGCGTAAGCGATAACCAAAAGGTCAACTTAAAGTTATGAACGTTCGTTTTTTTATTGTTAGTAGATGGTGGCATTTGCTACATCGTGGCGTTAATTTAGGCAAATTAACTATAGCTAATTTATTACACAAATGAAAACGGCGCATTAACAAATGCGCCGTTTATTTTTTATAATTAGTAGTTTAGCGAGTTACGAGTCGCTAACTTCACGCGCCCAGTGATTTTGCTTTGCTACATGTAGCTTGCGGTAACCATCAAGTAGCGCCGCATGCTTTTTAAAGCCTTCAAGCGATAAACCAGGGAAAGTTAAACCGTTAAACTGCTTTTTACCTTCGGCAATTTCTATAGCCAGCGCTACATTATTAGCACCAAACATTAAGCCTAGTGCATCTTGGTAATCTGCGTATTCGCGCTCGTCATCGTATTTAATTTCAAGAACTGCTTTTAAACAGCGGAAGTGGCGCATTGCCTCTTCGTTTACTTGGCCTGTATGAAGTATCCAGTCAACCCAATCAATGGCTTCTTCGCTGCCTGCAGCTAAACATAGGTGTGCTTTAAGCTCACCTATACGCAGTGTGTGCCATGGTGTGTCGGCATCGGTTGCAAGGCCAATAAATTCTGCGGCGCGGATAATATCGCTGTGGCCTGCTTCTTCTAGGCTGTCGTAAATTTCCATCCATTGCTCTGCATCGTACTGATCAAGCGATAGGAATGTTTCGCGAAATTTTGCGCCTTCGTTGTTGTTACGCCAAATAAGCTCATCAACAGGGTAAATGTCAGACATGCCAGGTACTAAAATACGACACGCGTATACGTTTAGGTGCGTGTAATCCATGATGTAGATATCATGATCCATGCTATGAATTAGATCAGTACAGAAGTTATATTCTTCTTCAGTTGTTCCGCTAAAGTCCCAGTGTACAAATTCAAAATCAGGTTTTGCACGGAAAAAATCATGCGAAATCAAACCGCTTGAATCAATAAAGTGCAGTTCAATGTTCTCTGGTGTTGCTACTTCGTCGTTATCAAAGGTAGCAGGTTGGAATACATCTAGCTGATCAAGACGACGACCTTGTAGTAACTCAGTCACGGTACGTTCAAGCGCAACTTCAAATGATGGGTGAGCACCAAAAGAAGCAAATACAGAACCATCTGTTGGGTTAATAAGCGTTACGCTCATTACAGGGTATTTACCCCCAAGTGATGCATCGGCAATACGTAAATGAAAGCCATGGCTGCGAAGCTCTTCACACGCTTCGTGAATTTTAGGGTATTGCTTAACAACGTCTTCAGGCACGATTGGTAAACAAATACCTTCGGCGATGATACGGTTTTTAATAGCACGTTCAAATACTTCTGATAAACCTTGTACGCGAGCTTCAAACTTGGTGTTACCTGCGCTCATACCGTTAGATACAAAAATATTACCGATAACGTTTACCGGAATGTATACGTCTTGGTTATCGCGTTGGCGTGTGTATGGCAGGGTACAAATACCACGATCGATATTGCCTGAGTTAAAATCAAAAAGGTGTGATGCGTTTAGTTCGCGCTCTGGGTCAAAGTAATCCCATAAGCTTTCATCCATAATGCCCTCTGGCACTTCATCGCCTTCAACTTTAAACCATTTTTCGCTTGGGTAATGAGTAAACTCGCCATTAGCAAATTCTTCACCTAGATAAAAGTCTGCAAAAAAGTAGTTACAGCTTAAACGTTCAAAGTATTCACCGAGTGCTGAAGCAATAGATGCTTTGTCGGTTGCGCCTTTACCATTGGTAAACATAACACCGCAGTCGCTGTCTTTTATATGAACCGAATAACAGTTAGCTACAGGGTTAAGCCAAAGCGCTTCTTCAACATTAATGTTTAGGGCTTTAAGCTTGTTTTGCATGGTAGAGATTGACGATTCTAGGTCGCGGTCTTTACCTTTGATAAATGTTTTTTCAGTCATATTGATCTCAACTAGTTCTGCACGATGTGTGGAGCTGACATTATCGTGGATTTTGATGTTTATTTCACCCTTTGCGAGCAAGAACATTATTATTTAATAAAACTGTGGTTATTATATGTGCTTAACGCTTGGTCAAAACGTGCAAAGGAAACGGTGATGTTTAAAGTAATCAAACGCTTGTTGTTATTAATTGTAATATTAGGGCTGGCAAGTACCGCTGTTGTTTATGGGGTACTTAGTTTAAGTTTACCCGCCCTTGATGGAAACGGACGCAGTAACGCGGTAGTAGAGCCTGTAAAAATTTCGCGCGATGCACTAGGGCAAGTAGTAATAAACGCCAATAGCCGAAACGACGCTGCCTATGGTTTAGGTTATGCGCATGGGCAAGACCGATTTTTTCAAATGGATTTACTCAGGCGTAATGCCGCAGGTGAGTTAAGTGAATTATTTGGCCAAGCAGCGTTGGGGCTCGATAAAAAAATGCGTTTTCATCAATTACGTAAACGCAGCCAAATTATTTTACAAACCCTGCCAGAGACCGATAAGCAATTACTTAAAAGTTACGCTCAAGGTGTAAACGAAGGCTTAGCGCAAGTAGGGTATTCAAGCTTTGAATATTTACTAACCGGTGCAGCACAAAAGCCATGGCTAAGTGAAGACAGCCTACTTGTGATATTTAGCATGTACCTTGATTTACAAAGCGCCACATTTGAGCGCGACCAAGCACTTATTCAAATTGAGCAAGCGTACACAAAGCAAATGGTTGATTTTTTAACGCAACCGAGTAATTACCAAGCGGCGCTTGATGGCAGCAAATTAGCGTCTTATAGCGACGGCATACCTACCTTTCCAACTCAAACAAAGCATATAGTTAAAAGTATTGAATCAAACCAAGAGCGCGGCAGTAATAACTGGGCTGTTACAGGAGCGCTTACTAAAACAGGGGCTGGAATGGTGTCGGATGATATGCATTTATCGATTGCAGTACCTGTAATTTGGTACAGGGCACAATTAAATTACATGCACAGTGGTGAGCAGACTCAGGTGACCGGTGTATCGCTGCCCGGCGCACCTGCCATTGTTGTTGGCACTAACAACAATGTTGCATGGGGATTTACTAACGGTTATTTAGATACAGCCGATTGGATTGCATTAAACGATGATAGTAAAACATGGCAAGTTGATGAACCTATTGCATTACCCGATGGGGAGGTTGAAAACTATTCATTAATACTCAGTGAATACGGACCTGTAAAATACATTAACGAAAAACCTTATGCGTTGAGCTGGGCTGCCCATCAGCCTTATGCCGTTAATATGCAGTTATTAAAATTAGAGCAAGCCAAAACAGTAGATGATGCACTTACTGTAGCAAGCGATGTGGGCATTCCGGTACAAAACCTTATGGTGGTAGACAGCCTTGGTAGCGCAGCGTGGAAAAACATGGGCGGTATACCGGCTCGTAAAACGCCAAGTGAGCTTGGCGTAAATGCCGATGACTACTCAGCGCTTTGGCAGCAAAATGAATTACAACGCCCTTTTATTAAAAACCCGCAAAGCGGTCGATTATGGACTGGTAATTCTCGCGTGGTATCGGCTGAGGATGACGCGCGTTTTGGTAATGGTGGTTATGCACTCGGCGCACGTTCGAGTCAAATTCGCGATAGATTATTTGAAAAACAAACATTTGCTGAGAGCGACTTTTACGCATTACAACTTGATAATCAAGCTCGCTTTTTAATGCCTTGGCATGCTCTGCTATTAAAGCAATTAAAAGCCGATCAAACTAAAAATCAGCAATATATAACAGCGCTTGAAAACTGGCAGCAATGTGCGTGTTCAACCTCCACAGGGTATACCTTAGTTAAGCGCTACCGCGATGAAGTGATTAATATTTTATTTAGCAATATGGAAGATGAATTAAATAAACAACAAGGCACACTTAAATACGTAAAACGAGATTTAGAGCCCGCTGTTTGGCAGCTTATAAACAACAGGCCCGACACATGGATAAACCCACAATTTAAAAGCTGGGATGAGCAGTTACAAGGAGCATTTAGCCAAACTATTACTAAGCTTACAGAACAATTTGGTAATAACGTACAAAACTGGCAGTGGGGCAAGGTAAATGAGTTAGTGATAGAGCATCCGTTTGCAAAGCAAATGCCGTTACTTGCTAAGTTATTAAATATGCCCACAGCAGCGGGTTTTGGTGATAGTTATATGCCCGCCGTACAAGGGCGTAGTTTTGGCGCATCGCAGCGTTTTATTGCTCAACCTGGGCATTTAGAACATGCAATTATGGCTATTCCCGGTGGGCAATCGGGGCACCCTCTTTCTGAATTTTACAGAGCGGGGTTTAGTGATTACGTAGAAGGTAAGCATACACCTTTGTTGCCTCAAGAATTAATACATCAAATAGTAATAAAGCCGACACGATGAACTAAAGTATAGCTAAACACGTTCTATATAATTACCAATAAAACAACAGAGAACTAAAATGAAAAAAATACTACCCGCATTAATAACAGGTTTATTACTAAGCACTACAGCGCAAGCAGATGATGGCCCAGTAACAGCACAAAAGCTAAGTGAGCATGTATACGTACTATTTGGGCAAGGCGGTAATATTGCAGCAAGTGTAGGTGATGATGGCATTTATATTATTGATGATCAGTTTGCCAAACTCTCAGATGATATTAAAAAAACCATTAGCGATTTAAAACCAGGCAGTGCAGAGTTTGTTATTAATACTCACCATCATGGCGATCATACCGGTGGCAACGAGAACTTTGCTAAAGCGGGTGCGCACGTTATAGCCCACGACAATGTACACAAACGTTTAGAAGAGCAGCACGGGGAAGGGTCAGACTTTTTACCGCGCATTAGTTTTGGTCGCGACTTAAAACTACATTTTAATAACGAACACGCCCATGTAGTGCATTACGAACATGCACACACCGATGGCGATTCGGTTATCTTTTTTAGTAACGACAACATAGTGCACATGGGCGACATTTACTTTAATTTTGGCAGCTTACCGTTTGTTGATGTAGATAGCGGCGGCAGCGTTGATGGTATTTTAGCGGCAGTAAACGATGTAATTAATCAAATTGACGACAACACTAAAGTAATACCAGGACACGGCAAGGTAAGTGACCGTTCAGGACTGATAGCGTATGGTAAGCTAGTTCAAAACGCGAAAGACGTAATGCTAAAAGCAATGCAAAATAATGCAAGCTTAGAGCAAGTACTTAAAGCCGATCCATTGGCTGAGCTGAATCTTGAATACGCAGGCTGGTTACCAAAAGAGAAAGTAACCACACTTTTTTATCGTAGCTTAAATTAGTACGCGTAACGTAAAAAACATGATACAAAGCTGAGTGTACTTTAACGTACATTCGGCTTTTATTTTCTTATGCCCAAAGGAGTTGTGTATGTCGGCAGAAAAAACCCATCTTGAAATTTGTAACTTAACCAGAGAGCAATATCCGCAAATTAAAACCTTGATGGATCAAGCGTATCCCGACTTAGGCGGTGCGTGGCCAAGTCATACCATTTTTAGATTAATAGACCAATTTCCTGAAGGGCAAATAGGTATTGTAGATGACGGCGTGCTGGTGGGCTTAGCATTAAGCGTGCAGGTTGATTACACGCGTTTTTCAAACCCGCATACATACGAAGATATTGCAGACGGTCACGACCGTGTATTTAGCGATACCGACGGCGATGCGCTATACGGCTTAGATGTTGCTATTAGCGAAAGTCACAGAGGCATGCGTTTAGGTCGTCGCCTTTATGATGCCCGTAAAGAATTGTGCCGCCAATATAACTTACGCGCTATTTTAGCTGGTGGGCGTATTCCGCGTTATTACAATCACAGCAGTGAAATGACGCCAATGGAATACATTGCAAAAGTAGATCAAAAAGAATTATACGATCCTATTTTAAGTTTTCAGTTATCTAACGATTTTCAGGTAAAACGATTACTTAAAAAGTATTTACCGGAGGATCAAGAGTCTGTTGGTTACGCCACTCTACTTGAGTGGAATAACATTATGTATGAGCCAACCGACACGGTACTTGAGTCAACTAAATCAATCGTGCGAGTAGGTGCTGTGCAATGGCAAATGCGTTGTGTTGAATCGGTTGAAGAAATGCTAAAGCAGGTTGAATACTTTGTAGATACCGTATCTGACTACAAAAGTGACTTTATACTATTCCCTGAGTTTTTTAATGCGCCACTAATGGGGCTAGGAAATCAAAGTAATCAAACAGAAGCGATTCGCTATTTAGCGGAATACACCGAGACATTTAAAAACGCCATGTCGCGTATGGCAATAGAATACAACGCCAATATTATTACCGGCTCTATGCCACTTGCCGAAGATGATAAAATTTATAACGTAAGTTACCTGTGCCATCGTAGCGGTAAAATAGACGAGCAACGTAAAATACACATAACCCCGCATGAGCAAAACGATTGGGTTATTCAAGGCGGCGATAAAATTGCCGTGTTTGATACCGATGCCGGTCGTGTAGGTATTCAAATTTGTTACGATGTAGAGTTTCCAGAGCTTTCACGCATATTGGCCAAACAAGGGTTAGATATTCTGTTTGTGCCATTTTGGACTGATACTAAAAACAGTTATTTACGTGTGCGCCACTGTGCACAAGCGCGTGCAATAGAAAACGAATGTTATGTGGTAATTGCAGGTTCGGTGGGTAATTTACCAGAGGTAGAAAGTCTTGATGTGCAGTACTCACAATCGGCGGTATTAACGCCATCGGACTTTTCGTTCCCGCACGATGCAACACTTAACGAAGCCACACCAAACACCGAAATGCTGCTATTTAGTGACCTTGATATGGATAAGCTTAAAATACTTCACAGCGAAGGCACAGTGCGTAATTTAAAAGATCGCCGCGAAGATTTATACGAAGTGATTGTTAAAAAGAGAGACGTTTAATGGCGTGGGTGTACTTAATTATTGCTGGGTTACTTGAAATTGGCTGGCCGATTGGCTTAAAAATTTCGCAAAACGCTGATACACGCTGGCAAGGCATAGCAATAGCGG
>NZ_AUTI01000422.1:0-8243 GCF_000497995.1 Pseudoalteromonas sp. TB25 | reverse complement strand
GCTGCTGTTCCTTTTATTGCGTCTTGGAATCCAAGTGAGCGAGCTAAATCTGCGGGTGCGCCTGTAGAAGTAGATATCAGCAAACTTGAGCCTGGACAATTAATACGTGTCGAGTGGCGTGGTAAACCTGTATGGGTTGTATCACGTACCCCAAAAATGCTTGAGCAGATGAAAGAACATGAAGGTCAACTTCGTGATCCGCAATCGCAAGAGCCACAACAATTAGAATCATCAACAAATGATTACCGTTCATTACGTCCAGAAATATTTTTGGCTGTAGGTATTTGTACGCATTTAGGATGTTCACCAGGCTTTTTACAAGGTAATTTTGGTGAGAAAGTAGAAGGGACTGATGACGGTTTCTACTGCCCGTGCCACGGTTCTAAATTTGATATGGCTGGTCGAGTATTTCAATCGGTACCTGCACCATTAAACTTAGAAATACCACCTTATACTTTTCTAGATGACACCACTATTTTAGTGGGCGAAGAAAGAGGGGTAGCCTAATGTTTGGTAAGATTATTGGTTGGATAGACGACCGAATCCCAATGACACGTGTTTGGAACATGCACATTGCACAGTATCCAGCACCTAAAAACTTTAACTTCTGGTACTTTTTTGGCTCACTAGCCATGTTAGTACTAGTAAACCAAATCCTAACAGGTATTTGGTTGACGATGAACTTTGTTCCGTCTGCTGAAGGTGCTTTTGCCTCGGTAGAGTACATCATGCGTGATGTAGAATATGGCTGGTTACTACGTTACTTGCACTCAACAGGTGCATCAGCGTTTTTCATCGTTGTATATATGCATATGTTCCGTGGCATGATCTACGGTTCTTACCAAAAACCGCGTGAATTACTGTGGTTATTTGGTATGTTCATTTTCTTAGCGCTAATGGCTGAAGCATTCATGGGATACTTATTACCATGGGGCCAAATGTCGTTCTGGGGCGCACAAGTAATCATTTCATTATTCGGTGCTATTCCGGTTATTGGTGATGACTTAACACTTTGGATCCGTGGTGACTACGTAATATCAGGTGCAACGCTTAATCGCTTCTTTGCATTACATGTAATTGCACTACCACTGGTTATTGTAATCTTAGTTTTCTTACACATTGTTGCTCTACACGAAGTGGGTTCAAATAACCCTGAAGGTATTGAGATTAAACGTAAGAAAGGCTCAGTAGCTGAAGAAGATAAGCCTAAATTTAAATTCCATGAGTATTACACTAACAAAAAAGACATTGTTGATGCGATACCGTTCCACCCTTACTACACAGTTAAAGATATTGTGGGTGTGGTTGGTTTCTTAATACTGTTTTGTTGGGTTGTGTTCTTTATGCCGGCGATGAATGGCTTCTTTTTAGAAGGTCCAAACTTCGAGGCAGCTAACCCACTTAAGACACCTGAGCATATTTTCCCGGTTTGGTACTTTACGCCATTCTATGCAATCTTACGTGCAATCCCTGATAAGCTAATCGGTGTTGCGGCGATGGGTGCATCGATTGTAGTACTTGCATTACTACCTTGGATTGACCGTGGTAGAGTTAAATCGGTTCGTTACCGTTGTGGTTTCCATAAATGGAACATTGCAGGCTTTGTTGTAACTTTCGTTCTTCTTGGTTGGGTGGGTGCAACTCCACAAACTGATATGAAAACGATTATTTCTCAAATCTGTACTGTGACTTACTTTATGTTCTTCGTACTGTTGTTTGTATACAGTAAGAACGAAAAAACTAAGCCATTGCCAGAGAGGTTAACGAAATGATGAAGAAGCTTATTATTGGTTTATTTGCTTTATCAGTAAACTTGTTGCCTAACATGGTTATGGCAGCAGGTCCGTCGGTTCCTTTAATGGAAGCGAATAACGACCTTACTGATCAACCATCTTTACAACGCGGTGCAAAGTTGTTCATGAACTACTGTCTTGGTTGTCACCAAATGCAGTATCAACGTTATGAGCGTACTTTTCGTGATATCGGTATCCCAACAGAAGTTGGTTTAGAGCAGTTAATTTTTGACGGCTCTAAAGTCGGTAGCCANGCCATATCACAAACGCAATTACAAAAGACGATGCAGCAAAATGGTTTGGTGCGGCTCCGCCGGATTTAACTCTTATTGCACGTGTAAAATCACCAGATTATATTTACACGTACCTAAAATCGTTTTATAAAGATGAATCTCGCCCGTTTGGAGTTAACAATATTGTTTTTCCATCGGTAGGTATGCCTCATGTTCTTCAAGAACTACAAGGTTTACCAACGCCTATCACTAAAGAAGTAGAAGAACATGGCCACACTGTGACCAAAGTTATTGCTACTGAAACTGATGGTACGGGTGAATTAAGCGTAGATGAATACGACCAAGCGGCTCGTGATTTAACAAACTTCCTTGAGTACGTGGGTGAACCTTCACGTCTTGAATCGGAAGCGCTAGGTATTAAGGTAATAGGATTCTTAATAATTCTATTTATCTTGGCATTTATGCTTAAGAAAGAATACTGGAGAGATGTTCATTAAGTTGAACATTTTTAAAGGTAATTTTGCAATAGGGGCTTAAGCCCCTTTTGCTGTTTTAGTTATTTAATGGAGGTATAGGCATGGCCGTAGCTGCCAATAAGCGCCCTGTAATGACCCTTTTTTCTGGTGCTAACTGTATGTATAGCCACCAAGTACGTATTGTACTTGCGGAAAAAGGTGTAAGTGTAGATATTCATTTGGCTGAAAAAGATAACTTGCCAGAAGCACTTCACGAAATTAACCCTTACGGCACAGTGCCAACACTGATTGACCGTGAGCTTGGTTTATACCAGGCAAACATCATCATGGAATACCTTGATGAGCGTTTTCCTCATCCTCCACTAATGCCTGTTTACCCGGTAATGCGTGGTCGTAGCCGCTTAATGATGCATCGTATTGATACTGATTGGTACAGCCTAGCTGACAAAATCAGTAACAACACGTCAGATGCTGCTCAAGCTCGTAAAGAGCTAACAGAAGCATTACTTGCTGTAGCACCTATTTTTAGCGAAGCACCTTACTTTATGAGTGAAGAGTTTAGCTTAGTAGATTGTTATTTAGCTCCACTATTATGGCGTTTACCAGAGTTTGGTATTGAGCTTAATGGTGCAGGTTCTAAAGAGCTTAAAGAGTATATGATCCGTTTATTTGAACGTGAGTCATTCCAAGCCTCTTTAACTGAAGCTGAGCGTGAGATCCGTTTATAATGACGCCTAATCGTCCTTATTTATTACGTGCTTTTTTTGATTGGATAGTCGATAACGAGTGTACACCGCATTTAGTGGTAGACGCTGGGTTTGCAAATGTACAAGTGCCAACACAGTTTGTTCAAGACGGACAAATTGTTTTAAACATAAGTCCATCAGCGGTCACACAGTTTTCGTTAGACTTAACCCAACTTAGCTTCAATGCGCGCTTTGGTGGTCAGCCAATGCAAGTGTATGTGCCTCTAGGTGCTGTGCTTGCAATATACGCGCGTGAAAATGGCGAAGGAACAGTCTTTACTGCAGATGAGTTTTTAGAGGACGAAGACGATTTTGTGCCTGAGCTTGAAAGTGTTGATTCATCAGCTGAATTTATTGATGAAACACCACCAGAAAAGCCACAGAAGAAAAAAGGCTCTCATTTACGCGTTATTAAATAATAAGTAAATGCAAAAAAAAAAACCGCTTAATAAGCGGTTTTTTTATGTCTGTATTTTGTGTTTACAAGTATTCAAATACTTTAATTACACGCTCTACGCCAGATACATTTCGGGCAATGTTTACAGCTTGAGTAGACTCAGAGTCAGATACTAAACCCATTAAAAATACTTCAGCGTTTTCAGTAACTACTTTAATGTTATTACTGCTAATGTCTTTTGCTGTTAGTAGCTGAGCTTTTACTTTAGAAGTTAACCAAGAGTCATGCGTTTGTGTAGTAATGCCAATATTTGAGCCAATACGAATTTGGTTATGTATCTTACGAATACCTGAAACGTCCTCAATGGTACGCTGTGCTTCCTTTCTCATTTCTTCATTAGATACTTGGCCTACAAGTAAAACAATACCGTTAACGCTTACAGCGCTTATATTGGCAAACTTTTCAAGGCGTTCTACTTCGCTAAGTGCAATACTCGCTTTTATTTCAATATTGTTATCGTCAATTTGAGAGCCAATGGTACGGCGATCGTTCGCTGCAGTTACTGCACTGGCTGTACCTGCAACAACAGCAGCTGCGCAGCCTTGTAGTAATACAACAGTACCTAAAACAATAAGAGAGCGTTTAAACATAATTTTCATCCTGAGGGAAAAGCGTTAAATCAACAAGTTCGCTTAAACAATGTAAGTTAACTAAATGGGATTCGATAATGCGGCTAGGGCGTTTAGATGGGGATCTAATTTCAACATCGTTAGGGCCAAGTAGGCCAACCAACTCGCCACCATCATCACCAACCATAACTATGACCTTCATATCTTTAGTTAGTGCAGCTTCAACGGCAGAAATAACATGTTTTTCGTTACCGTTAATAGCCAGTACAAGCAATAAATCACCTTGCTGGGCAAAAGCGCGGACTTGACGAGCAAATGTATCGTGATCGTCTACCTGAGTACTTTGTCCAAGGTTAACGTTTTCTTGCGATAGAGCAATTGCCGGCAAACAAGGACGCTCGGTTTCATAGTGATTAACCAATACACCCGCCATGTGCTGGGCGAGCATGTGGCAATTAGCAGTACCGCAGCAAATGAGTTTATTTCCGTTGATCAGACTTTGTGCAATAGTAAATGCAGCTGACTCAAGCGCACTAGGTAGCACTTCACCAGCAGCGATTTGAACTTGAATGCTTTCTGTAAAAATTTCTTTAATTGTGTCTTGCATAGCCTACCAATAATTTATCTTTGTATTTGCGTTTAAAATACATTTTTAAGCCAATTAATATTAGGAGATGCTTCTCCTGTAATGGCTACATAATCAATTCTTAGTGCTTGGTTAGTTAAATTTTTAGCTGCTAAGTAATGATAAATACTACGTTTTAATCGAGCTTGTTTTTGTGGGCTAAGTGCATAGTTGGCACCGCCACGGGCATTATTTTTGCGAAACTTGACCTCAATGAATACAAGGGTGTCGCCTTCCTTCATAATGACATCAAGCTCGCCAAAGGGGCAGTAATAATTACGTTCAATGGGTGTTAAGCCCTGAGTAACTAAGTATTTTTGCGCTTCAAGCTCATAATACTGGCCTTTTTCGCGACTATTGTGCCACAGCTCTTTAAACCACGACATGCCGCCCCCTTAACTTAATAAAGTTTAATTTATAGTTTGTATATCACCCGCTGATTGCATAAACAATGGTACCGGGCGTTGTGTTTTTAATTGCACAGGCTTAATGCGACGGTTTGTATATTGAGCCCAGTCGAGCATACGTTCTATATGGCCGCTGGTATTAACAGATAGCTTACCGCTTAAACCACTATATTGGTTGCCTGGCATTACGCTTAACTGTCTAATGTCATGTAATATTGATACTGCATCGTACGCCATTGCAAATAAGCGTTGGCTAATATCAATTTGCTCAGGCCATAGAGAGTTGTACTGCTGGCGTAAATTATGTTGTTTAATTTGTGAATCAAGCATCCACGGTAATTCAGTGAAGTATAGGCCGTCTAAGTCGCCTTTGTCTGTACTGTCAATTTGTTTACTATGACTTTTAGAGCTTGCATAAAGTGGGATACGATCAGCAAATGTACTGACGTTTACATCAAGGTAAGGTTTAATTAAGCGAGTTTCTATTGCATCACCCAAAATATAAATAACGTCTATATCACTGCGTGAACGCGTTTCGTTTTCTACTTCTTGCTTAAATAATGCTTTAACTGTTTGTATGCGATCTTTTGACTTATCAACTTCTAATAAGCTGGTAATTGTGTTCGGCATATCTTTTTTATCGTTATAAAAACCGATTTGTGGCTTGGTTTCGCTGTAGCGTTGCCACTGTAGGTTAAAATAATCAACTAAACGTTGGCCATTTGCATTATTTGGCGCAAGCAGCATAGGCTTTTGATAGCCCTTAGTTAAAAAGTGTTCCAGAGCTTGCTGTACTTCGTGCTCAGGGTTCAATGCAAAGTAATAATGCTGAAGCGAAATGCGCTCACCATCAAAATTGTTTAAATGCAGTACCGGAGTATCAATAAGAGTTTGTGCATTGGCTAGTTTATCAATATTTGCTTTAAGTAGAGGACCAATTACAAAATCAGGCTTTATTTCTTCAAGTTGCGCTGCGATTTCCTCAGTGCTTAGGTTTTCATCAATAAAAATAGTGTCGTTGATAGTTCGCGTATCAAGTGCAGCTAACACACCGGCTTTAAGCGCATCACCTAAGCGTTCGTTAGGGCCTGATTGTGGAAACAACACAACTAAACGCTCTATATTAATAGGGGCGAGCTCAGTAAGCATTTCGTCCTGTACAGGTAATACAGAAAAAGCCGGATGCCCAATATAGCGTCTGCGCCAATTATTAATTGCTTGGTCTAGCTCCACGCCGCTACTTGCATATACTTGATAGTATAGACCAAGGTTTACCCAGCCTTGCTGGATAACCGAACCACGGTTAAAACGTTCAAGCGCATATGAAGAGAGCTGTTTTAAGTTATCCCACAAATTTTGATTGAGCTGAGGGATTTCTATATTGTTTTTTGTTGCTGTTTCAGAGGCTCTAAAGAAGTAGGGGGCAGCTTTTTTAGGAAAATTTTGCGATGCATAAATACTGGCTGTTAAAAACTGATGCCATGCAAAATGCTCAGGTTGAGTAAGTTGTCCGTCTAGTGATTGTAAAATCACCAAAGCTTGATCATTCTTATTCTGTTGTTTTTGTGCAAATGCAATATAAAGACGGTTTTGGATTTGATCAACACTTGCGGTTAATTCAAGCTCATTACCAATTTTCTCTAACAAAGGCCAATTTTGCTCACTAATCGCAGCATCACGGGCACTATACAATAACTGTATTTTATCGGCACCTTGGCGGTTTTGCGCCAATTGGTAGATAGATTGCGCACTGGTTGCCTGATTTTGCAGAGCATTAGTGCGGTTACTTACGTTATCGCTGTTTTTAGTTGGTTTTTCGGTTGTGCTACACGCCGATAACCCTGACAATATAATTAATAGACTAACTAGTTTAAGTCGCACAATGATTTCCCAATACGTTAACGCGATTTGCTTATATTACTGACTGACGCAGGAGACCTCAATGTTAAATGAGGAGAATTCACAGAAAATTGGCACTCTTTACATTGTTGCCACCCCAATTGGCAATTATGACGACTTAAGTCACCGTGCCATTGCGACATTATCGCAAGTTGACTTAATAGCTGCTGAAGACACTCGCCATACCGGCAAGCTACTTAGCCACTTTGGAATTAAGGCAAAAACGTTTGCATTACACGACCACAACGAAAAGCAAAAAGCACAGCAAATTATTGATCAACTTAATCAAGGTTTGAATATTGCTTTAGTATCTGACGCTGGTACACCGCTAATTAGTGATCCAGGCTACGCTGTGGTAAATCTATGTCGCGAACAAGGCGCTCATGTTACACCTGTTCCAGGTGCATGTGCTGCAATTACAGCCGTATGTTGTTCAGGCTTACCAACTGACCGCTTTCAGTTTATTGGTTTCACGCCAGCTAAAAGCAAAGCTCGCCAAGACTTTTTTACCGAAGCTGTTAACTCAGGCATTACCAGCATAATGTACGAAAGTACGCACCGTATTATGGCAAGCCTTGATGATTTAGCACTAGCCCTTGGTGATGAGCAGCAAGTCGTGTTTGCTAAAGAGCTAACCAAAACCTTTGAAACATTTTTTAATGGTAGTGTAAGTGAGCTTAAACAATTTTTAACTGATGATCCTACCAAGCAGCGCGGCGAAATAGTGCTTATGCTTGCGGGTAAACCAAAGCAAATAGACGATGTTCCGCCAGAAGCGCGCAAAATGCTGGCACTTCTTGAGAGTGAAATGCCAATGAAAAAAGCCTGTGGCGTTGTAGCCGAATACTTTGGTATGAAGAAAAACGCTTTATATAAAACAATTATTGAAGAAAAAGAGTAAATTTTACTGCGCTTAGTATTAGCCTCATGTATACTGCGCGCCGAGTCAGCCAAGATGATCGCTGCCTGTGACGAAAATGATCAGGGGGAGGAAAGTCCGGGCTCCATAGGGCAGAGTGCCAGCTAACGGCTGGGGGG
>NZ_AUTI01000421.1:0-9643 GCF_000497995.1 Pseudoalteromonas sp. TB25 | reverse complement strand
ACCGCCAGCAATGCCCACGATTGCCTACAGTGGTTAATCGACCAAGGCGTACCCTTTGATATGGAGTTTGATAGCAAAGGAAAAGAGCGTTTTCACTTAACACGTGAAGGTGGTCACAGCCATCGCCGTATATTGCATGCAGCCGATGCAACAGGCAAAGCGGTGCAAACAACACTTATCAGCCAAGTTAAAATTCATAAAAATATAACGCTTTTAGAGCAATACAACGCCATAGATTTAATCACAGATAAAAGCGCCGGAAAAACAGGCTCACACATTGAAGGCATGTATGTGTGGAACAAAAAAGCTAAAAAGGTAGAAACCATTTCAGCTAAATTTGTTGCTCTTGCAACCGGTGGTGCAAGTAAAGTGTATTTATATACATCCAATCCAGACGTATCAAGTGGTGATGGTATTGCAATGGCTTGGCGTGCAGGTTGTAAAGTTGCCAACATGGAATTTAATCAATTTCATCCAACAAGCCTTTATCATCCAGAGCTACAAAACTTTTTAATTACCGAAGCCATGCGCGGTGAAGGGGCTTATTTAAAGCGCCCTGATGGAACTCGGTTTATGAAAGACTTTGATAGCCGTGAAGAGCTTGCTCCACGCGATATAGTGGCACGCGCAATCGATTTTGAAATGAAGCGCTTAGGCGCCAATTGTGTTTATTTAGATATTAGCCACAAAGATAAAGACTTTATTATTGAGCACTTTCCTACTATTTACGCAAAATGCTTAAGTGTAGGCCTCGATATAACGAAAGAAGCAATCCCAGTTGTGCCTGCTGCGCATTACACCTGTGGTGGTGTAATGACTGACTTTAACGGCAAAACAGATCTCGATAATTTATATGCTGTAGGTGAAGTTGCTTACACAGGCTTACATGGTGCAAACCGTATGGCAAGTAATTCACTATTAGAGTGCATTGTATTTGCCCACGCTGCAGCTAAAGATATTTTAAGTAAAATTGAACATGCACCAGAGCCGATAGCGCTTCCTCATTGGGATGAGAGCCGTGTTAGTAACTCAGATGAAGAAATTGTTATTACCCATAACTGGCATGAACTACGTTTATTTATGTGGGATTATGTAGGTATTGTACGCTCTACTAAACGCTTAGAACGAGCACTGCATAGAGTTGAGTTGCTACAGCAAGAAATACACGATTACTATGCAAACTTTAGAGTAAGTAACAACTTACTTGAGCTTCGTAATTTAGTGCAAGTATCAGAGCTAATTATTAGAAGTGCTATGGAGCGAAAAGAAAGCAGAGGCTTGCATTACACTATTGATTACCCTGAACAAAGTGAAAACCCAACGCCGACTATTTTGACTCCAAAACGCAATTAATTGCGCCGACAGTGGCACGTTTTAGACGCGCATAACTTTGCTCATTAACGCCATTGGCTGAAATTATAAGCCAATGGTTGTTACTAAAACCTTTAATATGAAGCCATATATTATTACCATAAAATCGGCTTTTGTTACTTATTTCACCCTGAATTTTTAAGCTCTCGCCCTCAAATCTAAATAACTTTGGTTCTAATATTATAATTCCCTCATTTGGGTGAATTGCTAATACTTTGCGCCACATTATCAAGCCAGCTAGTGCATTTAGTATTAAACAAAAAAGCATGGCTAATAGTGAATCTAAAAATAAACATAATATAAAACTGAGCATACAAAAAAAGACCACAATTGGTTTGTGGTCAGCTTTATTATTTGTAACCGTAAACCTATACACGAACTCGGTCTAAGATCAGCGAAACCATACCGTTTAACTGCTCGTCTTTACATTCTTCATGACCCATAAACCATGCAAATAAGTCAGGGTCTTCTTCTGTTAGCAAACGCTGAAAGATAGCCTGTTGCTCTGCGCTCAAAGAGTCGTATGCTTCTTCTACAAACGGCATAAACAAAACATCTAGCTCTAACATGCCACGACGACAAGCCCAACGAATACGTGCTTTACTATGAATTTCAACCATTTTAAACCTCATACTTAATTGACTCGAGTTTAACAAACACAAGCCTATTTAGCAGCTATTAATCTCTCATTAAATAATAAACCCGCACCAATAAGCGCTTGTCTGTACCATACGTAACAACTGCGTTATTATGTCACTTCATTTATATTGCAAAGAAGGTTTTTATGTCGAGCGTTTATGCATGTCCGTTATCTCATCAACTTATTAGCCTCTGCGGTGCTGATAAATTATCTTATTTGCACGGACAAATCACTCAAGATCTAAATAAATTAACCAGCAGTAATTATTTGTGGGCTGGCCATTGCAGCGCCAAAGGTAAACTTTGGGGTGTATTTAAATTATTTTCTTACCAAGATAGCTACTACCTTGCGGGTAGCCAAGCTGAAGTTGAAAAATCATTAGCTGAACTTAAAAAATACGCTGTATTTGCAAAAGTTGATATTACTGAATGCTCAAAGCGTTTAATTGGTTTAATTGGTGATGATTTATCGGATGTACTGGCACAACTTGATATTAGCTTTGAAGGCGATGCAAGCGCGTGTGATTTTACGAATGGTAAAGCGCTAAAATTAGCTGATAACCGTGTTTTAATAATGGTTGATAACCAATTTAGCATGCCTGATAACGTATCCACACTTGATAACGAAGCCCCTTGGCAACAAGCAGCGATGCTTGCCGGTGAGCCTCAGCTAAGTGCAGATGCAATTGGCGAGTACGTTCCTCAAATGGTAAACCTACATGCTATTGGCGGTATAAGTTTCAAAAAAGGGTGTTATACAGGTCAAGAAACCGTAGCCCGTATGAAGTACCTTGGTAAAAATAAACGTGCAATGTATATCGTTTCGGGGCAAAGCGAAGGGATTCTTTCAGAGCCTGATTTAGAAACCCAATTAGGCGAAAATTGGCGCCGTGCAGGTAAACTTATCGCACAAAGTTTTGATGAGCAAACAAATAAATTAACAGGCCTCGTTGTGTTGCCAAACGATACTGATGTAACTCAGGTACTTCGTGCAAAACACACACCTCAGGTGGAGCTAAGCATTCTGCCTCTACCCTACTCTCTTGAAGATGAATAAATAGGAATGACTATGATCGTTGCGGCAAACAAAGTGGTAAAAATGCATTATTCAGTAATGGATAATGATGGCAATAGCATTGATAACTCGTTCGGTGGTGAGCCACTACACTTTATCATTGGCACAGGCTATTTAATTTCAGGCCTAGAAAATGCTTTGCTGGGCAAGCAACCAGGCGACACGCTTAGCGTAAAGGTTGAACCTGAAGATGGTTACGGCGAGCGCCACGAAAACCTAATGCAAGCAGTACCTAAATCAATGTTTGAAGGTATGGAAATTGAAGTTGGCATGCAATTTCGTGCATCAACAGATGATGGTGACCAATCAGTAATGATCATCGATATTCAAGATGAAGAAGTGATTGTAGATGGTAATAACCCACTTGCAGGTATAACACTTAACTTTGATGTAGAAATACTAGAAGTACGTGATGCTACAGAAGATGAATTAACTCACGGCCACGTACATGGCGAAGGTGGGTGTGGCCACGACCACTAATGCACTGCTAAACAGATAAAAAAAGCGCCTTAGGCGCTTTTTTTATATCATATTGTTACGCTTAACCGTTTCAGCTTTTGGCTTACTAGGCAGCGCGATAGATACGTTTTTTTCTTTTAAAGCAGCTAGTAAACCTTTTTGATCGTTTGTACCAACTCTATACAAGGTGCCATCTTTGAGCGTTAACTGTATTGCACTAAAGCCAGATACTGTATATACCCAACCATCATGAGTAATTCGCATACCAATACCGTGCCTGTAAGAGTTTTGAACTGCTTTTGCTTCTGCTACTTCGCTAAGCTCAATACTTTGCCCAGCAACGCCTGGACCAAACGCCCAGCTAATATTTTTATCATCTACTTTTACTGTTAGGCCATGGAACAAAAAGCCCACCAGCACTAAAATCCCAGTAAATATTATTAAAGGTCCATCAGCGCCTAACAAGTTCCACGCAAGCGCCACAAAACCGCCAATCCACGCTAATACAAAAAAGATAAACACCGCATACTGTTTATGCTGATACATAATATTCTCTAAATTAAATAAATACTTAAAAGCTGTATACCAATGTAGCACTCAGCTCTGAGTCAAACTTGAGTTTATCATCTTCGGGTTTTGAATTATAACGATACATGTAGGTAAATTTGAGTGATACCGCGCCAATCACTTGGCTTATCAGTGCGGTTTCCGATTTTAAGCGAGAATTAAGACCTGAAAGCGACTGCTCTATACTCACATCTTGATTAAAACGAGTACGCTTAGAGACCAAACGTTCCCACTGCATTGCAACACGTACTAAATAACCGGTTTTATCAATTTCATCTTCGCTCACATCCGAATCTTCATCGGCGACTGAACGGTATAAACCAGGTCCTATATCAATATCTACTTTGTTTTTAGAGCCTTGATATACACGCGCACCATAGCCTGTCGCCACCGTGCTTTTAAAATCAAGTCCACTAAACTCATCTTCTTCGTAATCACCGTAAATAAAAAATGAGGAGTTTTTAACACCTACTTTATAGTTACCTTGCGCTGATACAAAAATACGATTAGCAGTAACATCAGTGCCACCGCTTTCATCGTTCTCATCACGCTTATAAAGAGAGTCTATTTTAAATTGGTTACGCCACTTTTCAAAATCTTGGTATAAATTACCTTTGAGCTTAAAACTGGTCGAATTGGTGTTACCTTTACTTAGAATAAAACCAAATTCAGTATCACCGTAAAGCATATCACCTTTGTGTAACTCATGAATTTCTTCATCAGAGAGCTTGCCATATTCATGAAAATCTTCAAATGGATCAACAGCCCAACTTGGGCAGCTAATTATTAAAAAAATTAAAAATAAATACTTACGCACAACACTCTCTCTGCACACAATTATAAAAATAAGCGGTATTGCTTATTCACTTTCTTTCCATAAAATATGACAAAACGGAGCATCTTTATCACGACTAATCAAAATTTTAGCAAACAAAACATCATCATTTTCAAATTCTAAACCAACTAGCACCTGAATAAAGTGCTCTGGCTCAATCTCAAGGGCAACAAAATCTTGCCACTGATCGTCTGGCTCGTCTTCTTCGATAAAGCCTAGGTCTTCTCTGAACTCATTAAAGTCTTCAACATCTTTATCACTCAAGTTATTTGGCGCTAGCTCTAAAAAAATATCATAAGCTTGGTGAGTAGCTTCTTCTACCGTATATAAACGTGGACCCGACATATGTGCTTAACCTTAAGCTTTTAAGTTGCGCTATATTATCAAATCTCATCATCATTTTGATAAAAAAAAGCGTAAAACACTGACTTTTTTGTAACTGAGTCATGTTTTATTCAGCATACAGCTCAAACAATAAATAACAATTTAACTAACCCATTGAATATCAAGATTACTTTTTTAATTTAAGCTTAAAATAACAACGTAAAAAATTTTATTATCTCAAGTTCTAATTGTTTAGCTTTTTCTCATCTAAATCTAACCCTTTAAGACTACAGCTTTAGCAATAAATTCCATTTATTTAAAAAATACCGTCACTTTACTTAATTCTTATAACAACATAAGCTCAACTAACAGGTCAAAGGAGTGTGTAATGATAAAACTAGAAAAACAAAATGGCATTGCAACCGTCACGCTTAGCAGAGCAAAAAAACAAAACGCATTAAGCTTTGAAATGTTTGTAGAGCTAAACAAAGCCATTAAAAACATAAAAAGAGACCGCAGTATTCGTGCTGTAGTAATAAAAGGCGATGGCGAGCATTTTTGTGCAGGGCTTGATATATCAGCCGTAATGGCGGCACCATTGAATATTATAAAATTATTGCTTAAATGGTTACCTGGCAATCAAAATTTAGCGCAAAAAGTAGTATTAGGCTGGCAGTCACTGAGTGTGCCCGTTATTGCACAAATTGATGGCAACTGTTTAGGGGGAGGATTACAAATAGCGCTGGGAGCTGATTACAGGATTGTTCATATTGATGCCAAGCTTGCCATTATGGAAGCGCGTTGGGGCTTGTGCCCCGATATGGGCGCAAATGTAATGATGAGCGGTTTAGTTAAGCGTGACCAAGCACTTTGGCTTGCAAGCCACGCAAACCCAATCACAGCACAACAAGCAAATGAGCTAGGTTTAGTTACTCAGCTTACCGATGATACTCAACAAGCCACGCAAAACATGCTCAATACATTACTTGAGCGCTCACCCGATACGCTTGCTGCTATTAAACGTGTTACACAACTTAGCTATAAACCAAACCAACGAAAAATACTCGCTAAAGAAACTTTCAGCCAAATTCGCTTACTGCTAAACCCAAACACTAAAAAAGCAATTGCTAAAGCAAAAGGAAAAGCGGATATAACCTACGCAAATACAAAGCATTGGTAGACTATTGCACAATGCATAAAAGAGTTTGATTTGTTAAAGTTAAGCTCTTATCTTTTCTGTGAGCCACTTTGATGAAATATCTGCTCAGTAGCGCTATTATATTACTATGTTTAGCCTGCGCTAAACTCATTATGCACTTTATTGGTGGAAGCTTTCCTGCACCGCTACTCGCTATGGTTATTTTATTAGTTTTACTCTTATCGGGTATTGTAAAAGAGCAACATGTAAAACCATGCGCCTCCCCTATTTTAAATATTATGCCTATCTTTTTCATTCCAGCTGGCGTGGGATTTATTGAACATCTCGGCCTTATAAAATCGCACTGGGCATTTTTAGCCTCAGTTGTGGTGCTAGTCCCTATAACTACCTTGTTGCTTGTTAGCAGTGTAATTGCGTACTTTAAGGGAAGAGAAAATAATGACTGATTTTACTTTTTCCGCTATTTCAGAGCTACAACCTAATTTATGGTGGCTAAGTATTCCTTTCATTATTGTATTATTTTTAGCGCTAAGGGTCGTAAACCAAAGTATAAAAAGCAGCGTATTTAAATCGCTCACCAACCCCGTATTTTTAAGTATTAGTATTATTGCTTTATTACTCGTTAATCTAAATTTGCCTTATACGCAATTTGCCACGCACAGCAAATTACTAAGCTGGTTATTAGAGCCCGCAATTGTGGCTCTAGCGCTTCCTTTATATCAGCAGTTTACACACGTACGAAAAAATCTATTACTCATAGTCGCAACATGTAGCTTAGGCATTGTTAACGCAACCGTTGTGGCATTTTTGCTAAGCATATTATTTAACGCACCTGCACAGCTAAGTGCATCTGTTGCCGCACTCAGTGTGACGACCCCAATATCTTTAATTGTTACCGACTCGTTAGGAGGGATTAGCTCACTTGCTGCGGCTTTAGTTATTTTTATTGGTTTACTAGGCGCTTTATTTGGTTTTATGCTTTTTAAACTCATTAATATTTTTAATCACGAATCTCAAGGCGTTGCCATGGGCACAGCTTGCCATGCAATTGGGACCGCTGCTGCTATTGCTGAGCATCCAAAAGTAGGCGCTTACTCATCAGTTGCAATGGCACTAAGTGCTTTATTAACAGCGATTATAGTGCCGCTGTTATATCCATTTTTAGTCAACATTTTGCTATAGTTGGAAAAATACAACATAGCCCTAACATAGAGCGCTTTATGATCAGTTCTGAAATCGAACAGTTTGAAAAATATTACACCATGCTTACTGAGTATATGGTTACCTACAGTATGCAAATTGTTGGCGCTATTTTTATCGTCCTCATTGGTTTGTGGATAGCACAAAAGCTTGCCAAATTTGTAGCCGCGTTAATGACCCGCCATAACGTTGATATTACGCTCACTAACTTTGTCAGTAGCGTGGTAAAAGTACTGCTCATTGTAATGGTTATAATTATTGCACTTGGCAAAATAGGTATCAGCGTTACGCCATTTGTAGCAGCCATTGGTGCTGCATCTTTAGGTGCTGGTTTAGCGCTGCAAGGAATGCTTTCTAATTATGGTGCAGGCCTTGCCATTATAGCCACGCGACCTTTTGTTGTTGGTGATACTATTGAAGTTAAAAATGTAAGCGGCCAAGTTAAAACAATTGAGCTTGGCTACACTATTTTAATCAATGAAGAAAAAGTAGAAATCACCATTCCAAATAAGCACATAGTGGGTGAAATACTTCATAACTCATTTAGTTACTCATTGGTCAAAGGTGAAATAGATATAGCTTATAGTGCATGCTCTGATAACGCGATTAGCCTCATTGAAGACGTACTTAAAGCACATGAATTAGTCGCACAAAATCCGTTATCACAAGTGGGTATTGAACGCTTCGCCGATAGCGGTGTTACAATAAGCTACCGATATTGGGTGCCTACTACTAAAATTATCGAAACCAAACTGGCTATTAACGGTGGTGTTTATAAAGCAATTAATAACGCTGATATTGAAATTCCATTCCCTCAACGCGTCATTACAATTAACAAAGCCGACCTAGAAAGCTAATTTATTTTTATTTTGAGCTTGCATATCTGCAAGCTCATCCTTTACTACCCCCCTCTGCTCAGAATAAACTCAAATAGTTGTGTTATAGATTTATTTGCCATATAAATAGTGTTAATAAATATCAATACGCACTTAATTTTAATAATAAAAAAACAATAATGAGTAATGATGATGCGCAACCCCTTCTACCTAGGCGATTGGCAAGTAACACCTTCAACTAACTCAATTCAACTCACTGGTAAAGCCAAACAGTTAGAGCCCAAAGCGATGGAAGTTTTATTGCATTTGTGTCAACAAAATGGCGACATTGTAAGCAGCGATGAATTGCTCAATAAATGCTGGAAAAATACTGATATTGGCGATAATCCATTACATAAAACTATCACTCAGCTAAGAAAAGCGCTCGGTGATAAAGCCAATGAACCACATTATATTGAAACTATCCGTAAACGTGGCTACCGCATTATTGCAAAATTATCTTTTCCGTTAGCAGATCCTATCCCAAGCACTAAAAGTACATGGCAGGGAGGATCCCCTTTCTTAGGCCTGCGTGCATATAACCCAAATGATACCCACGTTTTTTTTGGCCGTACCCAATCTATAGCTACCCTGCTGGAAAGGATATCTAGCCAGGTAAATTACGGTCGTGCTTTTTGCTTAATACTTGGCCCTAGTGGTACAGGTAAATCCTCGCTTGTTAATGCTGGAATTTTACCAAAACTGCTAGATGAGCGAGGCTATAATGGCATCGGTGTTATTTCCTACACCCAGATCGACTTTGCAGATGTGCATAAAAATAGACTTTTTCTAGACTTAGCTTCTGCATTACTTGATTGGGATATAAACGACCAGCCTGTGTTTGAAGGATTAAGCGCGCAAACACTTGCAGAGCAACTAGAATTGGCAATAGATGGCGTAATTAACGCCATACAAGCTGCACTTAGTAAAGCCTCTACAAAACTTAAAACACCCCAGTTATTTTTATTTATTGACCGCTTAGAAGTACTGCTTTCTTCTCCTATATTTAGTAGCGAAACACGCAGCCATTTTTTATCGGTTATTGAACGCTTAGCAATCTCTAAAGCTGTGATTGTATTTAGTGCGTGTCGTAACGACTTTTATCCTTTAGTGGTTGAACAACCAAGTTTAATGGCAGG